>JAITQH010000005.1 GCA_031288985.1 Candidatus Methanoplasma sp.
GGAACTCCTTTCCTTCGTACTCCGTGGAACCAATGGCGTCCTTTTCGTCAACGGGGGAGCAGCGGTACGAGTGGGCGAAATAGAAATGGCGGTCGTCTATGCCGTCCATGATCGGATCCGTCGTTCTGACGAGGTTCCAGCCCATGTGCGGTATGCGCTCCGCTTCCAACCTGACCACCTTTCCGTCGAACACTCCGAGGCCGGGCGAACCTCCTTCTTCGCTGGATCCGAACAGTATCTGCGCGCCGATGCATATGCCAAGCGCGGGGACTCCCGCCAAGAGCCTCCGGCGTATGTCCTCCCGATATGGGAGGAGGCGCTCCAGGGTCCTGTCGAACGCTCCCACGCCGGGGAACACGATGCAGTCCGCATCCGGCAGTCTGCTCATGTCGGTGACGACGTCCACGGTCGCGCCGTTCTTCTCCAGAGCTTTTCTTATGGAGTGGAGGTTGCCCACGCCGTAATCCGTCATCATTACTCTCATCCGAACTCCTCCAGCACTTCTGATATGCGGTCGGTCATGATCTTGTTGAGCTCCGCCGTCCCCACGGTCATGCGGACGCAGTTCTCCGTCCGGCGCTTGTCGCCGAAGTCTCTGATCATGACCCCTTTTTTCTTGAGCTCCGACACGAGGACGGAGTGGTCAATGGGCGATGCGGCAAGTATGAAGTTCGCATCGGACGGATACGGTCCGAAGTTCAGCTTTCTGAGCTCGGCGGCGAGCTTCGGCCTTTCTTCGGCGACCATCTTTTTGCTTCTTTCGATGAATTCCTGATCCTTCACGGCGGCGATGGCCGCGCCTTCGCCGATCTTGTTGAGAGAGTAGGGGATCTTGACGGAGTTCATCATATCAGCCAGGTCAAGGGACGCCGCGGCGTACCCCACGCGAAGCCCTGCCATGGCATATGCCTTGGAGAACGTCCTCAGGATCACGAGGTTGTCGAACTCGCCGACCCGGGATATCATCGAAGAATCGGAATATTCGCCGTACGCCTCGTCTATCACCACTATGCCGCCGAACCTGCGCAGCAGATCTTCCAGATCCTTCTGCCTGAAAGAGTTCCCCGTCGGGTTGTTCGGCGAGGGGACGATCGCCACTTTGGCGCCCGAACGCACCATATCGTCGACATCCAGCTGAAAGTCCTCCGTGAGCTCGGACGCCAACGGCTTCCCGCCACTCATTTTTATGAAGTAGTCGTAAAGAGAATACGACGGAACAGGCATGACGCAGCCGTCCCCCCATTCCGTGAATGTCTTGAAAGAAACGTCCAGCATCTCGTCTGAACCGCTTCCGGCCACGAAGTTCTCCCGCTCCAGACCGTAGAGCGACGCCAAAGCGTCGCGGAGGCCGTCGGAGTACGTGTTGGGGTAGCCGTTGATGTCTTCCCGCTGCTCGCGGATATACTTCTCGGCGGCGGGGTTGGAGCCGAGGACGTTCGTGTTCGTGTCCATGCGCAGCTCTCCGCCCACCTCCGGGTTGTAATATCTTCTGAAGCCCCTCGTCGTGCTGCGCATGACGTCGCGGGAGGCCATCATTCCACCAGCCGGTCAATGGACAGCGTGAGTATCCCTTTCGCTCCGATCTTCTTGAGGTCGTTGACGGTCCGGTAGACGTCCTTGGAGTCCACCACGGCGTGCACGGCCACCACGGAGTCGTTGCCCGCTATGTTCAGGACAGTGGGGCCGCCTATGCCGGGGAGCATCCTCTGCACCTCGGACAGTCTGTCCTTGGGGATGTCGGCCATCAGGTATTTCCTGCCTTCTGCTGCCATGACGCTCCCGATCGAGTCAACGATGTCCGCGATCTCGGCCTTTTTGGACGCCAGGGCGCGGTCGGACGTGAACACCGCCGCCTGCGAATCGATTATCTTGCCTATTTCCACGAGGCGGTTGGTCTTCAGCGTGGAGCCTGTGGCGACCAGGTCGCATATGAGGTCGGACACGCCGAGGTAAGGCATGATCTCGGCCGCGCCGGAGATCTCGATCACCTCGACCTTTTTCCCTTTGGACGCGAAGAACTTCTCCGTGAGATTGGGAAACGACGTGGCTATCCTCGCCCCGTTCGGGACGTCGTCCACGCTTCCGATCCCGGAACTCTCCTGAGCGGCGACGGAAAGTCTGCAGTGTCCGAACTCCAGATCCAGCATCTTCCGCAGGTTGTATCCGGACTCGGCCACCATGTCCTCTCCGGTTATGCCTATGTCTATGGCGCCGGAGCTTATGAACGCGGGGATGTCCTGAGCGCGCACGAGCATTATCTCCAATCCCTGGTCTTCGGCGCAGACGCGCAGGCGTCTGCCCCAGTCCTCCCCAAGGTCTATCCCTGCCTTGGCTAGGAGCTCCACCGCCCTTTCGTTCAGTCTCCCTTTGTTCGGGACGGCCATCTTGACAGTCATCATCTTCCTTCGGGTTTCAATGCCGAAGGTTGTAATTAAAATTTAGCAGACAAAGCAGGGTGCGAGGACGAAAAATAAGACGCCGGGCATGGCCGCAGGGAAGACCCGCCCGTCAAACGCGGGAGGTCTTCGTGCGGCAGAGAATGCCCCGGAAAGGGTTTCAGAGCAGGCCTTTCGCCTTTGCAAGCTCGGCGTTGAGCACGGAACCGCCCGCACCGCCTCTGAGAGTGTTGTGGGAAAGGGCGAACATTTTGTAATATCCGTTGCTCTGCCTCAGCCTTCCCACGGTGGAGGCCATGCCTCTTGCGCGGTCGGGGCTTCCTGCCATGACGTCGAACGCGGGCTGGGGGCGGTTGTTCTCCGTCCTCACGATCACCGGCCGGACGGGTGCGGAAGGAAGGTTCAGCTTCTGGGCCTCTCCGCGGAATCCTGCGAGTGCATCGGCAAGCTCATCGAGAGAGGGAGAGTCTCTCGTCTCGATGGTAAGGGATTCCAAATGTCCGTCCACAACAGGTACTCTGGCACAGTTGGCCATGACCTTGAAGTCGGCGTATTCGAATCCGCCTTTGGAATACCCTCCGAGTATCTTGGCGAGCTCCACCTCCATCTTCTCTTCCTCGTGGTCGATGAAAGGCACCACGTTGCCGACCGCGTCCAACGACGGCACTCCGGGGTATCCTGCGCCGGACAGCGCCTGGTACGTGGATACGAACACCTGTTTCAGACCGAAACTTTCGCGGATGGCGTGCAGAGGGACGGCTATCCCGGTGGATGAGCAGTTGGCGTTGGTGACGATGAATCCTCCTCCGTTGCGGGAGGCCTGATCGTTCACGGCGTCCAAGTGCGACGGGTTGATCTCCGGTATGATTATCGGCACATGGGGATCCATGCGGTGGGAGCCTGCGTTGGTGAAGACCGCGACCCCGTTAAGAGAAAGCTCCGTCTCCGTCGGACCGGCCAGGTCGGACGGTATCCCCGAGAACGCGACCCGCGCGTTCTTTGATATGTGTTTAACGTCCAGCACTCTGACCCTGGCGTCCAGAGAATCCTCCGAGAACCCGAAGTCGCGGACCTTGAGCACTTCCCTCAGTCTCTTCCCTTCCGACTTCTCCGAGGCGTAAAGCCCCTCTATCTCGAACCATGGGTGATCCTCCAACATTTGGACGAAACGCTGGCCTATCATCCCGGTCGCGCCCAGAACGGCTACTTTGATCTTGCTCATCTTATCACTCCTGACGAAATCATGCTGAAAGGTGCGGTGAATTATAGAAAAGAAACGGTTTATTTCTCGAAGAGCAGCTTCTGCCTTTCCTTGGAGATCCGGAGAAGGACCTCCGCGATCATCTTGGCCTCTCCCTCCGAAAGGCTGACCTCCTCGCACAGTTCGAGGTATCTGCTGATTACCTCCTGCTCCTTGGACCTGTCCCAGTATTCCTGGGAGGATTGCTTCTTGGCCTTGGCAAGTTCGTCGGCAATCTCCATGCGCGTGGCTATGAGATCGATAATCTCCCTGTCAATGGCCTCTATCTGATCCCTCAACTCTTTCGTGTTCGGCAATCGCCTCACCAACCTGTCATATGGTTAGTCATATAAAATGCGTTAGTACACCGAATCGGGCCGAAGACCCCACAATGCGCGTGCGCCGCATACGGGTGTGCGCCTCGGATGCGGGATGTTTTTCCGCCTCCGATCCGCATAAAAAAGGCATCGCAGCAAAAGAGGATCGGCGCGCGGAAAGCAGCATAACGGGCGTTCGGGGGACGCGTCCGCACCGCAAAAACACGGCAGACGAGGGTTCCCGCCCAAGAAACGCAGATGCAGGGCGGCGATGCATGACCCACACGGGGATCTTCACACCATTCAGATATAAATTGTAGGATAGGACGAGGGCGCGCCTCCGCGACCGCCGCCCGCCGTCGGGGCGCGGATGTTCGGATGCGGACCTCAGCAGTCCGACACGCGTACAAATGCACCTATGCCGGCCCCGATGGCACAAAAAATACTGTTTCCATGGAAACATTATATCTTAGCACGTCATCCGGTTGGGCATGGACAATATACGCGCCATGTTTAAGGGATACCCTTCTCAAGAGAAGGTTGCCATGATGATGCTGAGGCACGGGCTGCGCGTCGAAGGGGATTCGGCTTATTGCGGCGATATAGAGCAGTCTGACGTGGCGATGTCGAGGGCGGCGGGCGTTGACCGGCGCGTCGTAAGGGCGACCATCGAGAGGATAGAAGGGGACGCGGAACTCCGCAGGGTCTTCTCCAAGCTCAGATCGATGCTGCTGATGGCGGACATGGCCCCCGAGATCGGATGCACCACGCTGGAGATAATCCCCACGGACGCCACGCTGCCGGGGATATTGGCGGCGGTCACGGAGGCGATATACCGCAGAGGGCTCACCGTCAGGCAGGCGGTGGTGGACGACCCCGGCAACAGAATGGACTCCCACCTGATCGTGGTGGTGGACGGAAAGGTCCCCGCAGAGATCCTGCCCGCCATAAGGGAGTGCAAAGGGGTCGCAAGCGTGATACTCAGGTGAAAGCGAAACCTTTTAGCTTTATTTAATATATACAAATAAACGCGTGCGAATGATGTTCCAAACGCCGTATTCGCTCTTAAGTATTATATACCCCGAACATATTGTTACCCGTACACAGCACAGCCTCAGCGCTATGTTGTGACATTGCCTCAAGCAACCTGCGAAGAACGTACCCGTGAAAACGCGGACGATGCGGCGCGGGAGACGGGGAAGGATGGGAAAACACAGGGAAGGGGAAGAACGGTTCCGTTCAGAGCTTCAGTGGTTTTTCACATCTTTCGCTGCACTCCATGCCGTTGTTGTTCTCTCGGTAACGGTCGCAGAGGCATGAGGAAACACATGCCCCGAAACCCTTCCCTCGGAAGGACGAGGGGCAGGGGATGATTCCATAATGATAGGAAACAAAGCAAAAAAAAGCAAGATGTTCCTTGCCGTCGCGGTCATAGCTGCACTCGCAGCCGTGTCCATTGCGGGCGTAGCCCTGCAAGACGATGAGGCGTCGGCAGCCGGTCAGTATTTTGAGATCGGCCAGACGCCTTTGGTCGTCATTGACGACGGCAACGGAAACGTGAATTTCTTCATAACGGCAGACGATGGTCTGACCAACATTGAACTTCACGGACAGGTCACCGGAACAATCAACATAGGGTACTACCTTGACACGGCGCACACTCAGTACGAGGTCATAGCATCTCTCACTCTGACAGGCGTCGAAAACGTGATACTCCAGGCAGTCGGATCGATAGATATCAACGGCGACTACATCGGCGTGTTCTTCATAGACAACGTCGACCAGACTGGCGACACCCTTCCCGCGGGCGAATTCGTCCTCGAGAAAGGAACGGTCACTCTGGGAGCGCACCTCACCGCCATATCCTCGGTTCCCGTGTTGCCAGCCGATTTCGTTGCTAACGGATTCAACGGCACAGTGAAAGCAGGCGACTTCTCCGCCGCTGTCGAGTGGACATACGGCTTGGCCGTGAGCTACGACGGCACCGATGCAGGCATCGTAGGCTCCGCAGGCTTTGCGGATCCGACATCCTTCACCGGAGCCAGCGATGTCACCGAGGCAACGGTTTCGCTCTCCGGACCCGCAAAGGTCTACGGCAGCACAGCAGTCTCAGATTACTTCAGCTTCGCTTCGTCGCAACGTCTGGAAACGAGCGTAGATGTCGTACTGACAGTTGAGGAAGGCGCAGAGATAACGGTCGGCGATGTCGATCCTGAAACCGCAACCGCAACCGTGGCATACGATTCACTCGCAACTGTTAATTTCGTTGCATTGGTGGATGCCAACGGCAACGTTGATTATCCTGTCGTAGCGACGGGCACTGTGACTCTGACCGATGTCAAAGTCGGAGAACCCTACAGTCTGTACTTGGTCATTGACAACTTCGTGTACGCAGGATCGATCACGGTCAACGGCAACGGCACCACATACAACGTGGCGCTCGGACCCAACACCGCCGTCTGGCCCGCAACTGCACCGGCCGGCGATTTCCTGCTGTTTGACTCTGGCTTCTCCTTCAACATTGGCGCCGCCTACACATACCGCGGCGTTGCAATAATCTATGGAGATTCTAAAGTTGCGGAACAGGATGGAAACAAACTCACATTCGAGAACGTTTCGGGCTTTGCCAACAATTTGTTCATACTTCTTGACAAATCAGCCTACTACGGGCCGATAAGCGGGGCCGATGTGAACTGGTCAACTCAGACCATTACCAACAGACTTGCCGTAGGGGCGACAGTTCCGGCATCCGGAATAATAGTCGCGGGCAACGCCACCGCGGATTTCTCACTTGGCGAGATCAACATCAGCGGAGAGGCTGTTGTAAAGGGCGCGCTGATTGCAGAGTACAAATCTAACACCTACAAAGGCGTAATCACCGTGGGTGCAGTAAACATAGAAGTTTCCGGCGAAGGATATGTCCAGTACGGAACACAGCACGGCACATACCCGTCTCCCGCCAACCCGCTTGCGAATAAAATCAATGCTGCGTACTACACAGTCGACAGCGAGGAATCCGTTCCTCTCTTTACAACATTCTACTACAAAACGCTCGCGAACGCGCTCAGAGACGGCGGCGATGTGATCCACATAACCGGATTGGTCATAATCACAGAGGACATTACGTTCCCTGAGAACAAGACCATAATCATCGACCAACCCGGAAGCAAGCTGCAGATCGGAGACGATGACCACAGCCCCATAGTGACGATTCCCGGATCGACCGTTGTGAAGAACTCCGACGGAAGCGCCGGACTGAACGCACTCCAATACGAAGTCTACCACGGACAGGCCATATACGACAAGGACGCAGTCCTTGACGCAAGCGGCAATGTCAAGACCAATTTCATTGAGCCTGCGGCAGACGTAAGGCTTGTTCAGGGCGACAAAGTCATCTACACCGATGTCGCGACCGCAATCAACACACTCTCCCGGAGCGGCGACGAGGTCGTGCTCCTGAGGGACACAGCTCTGGTGGAGGATGCCACGGTTCGCGCAGGCGTTACGCTTGTCGACGACGGATACGCACTCGACATCACCGATGACACAACACTCACGATCGAGGGTACGTTCCTCTCCACAAAGGAGTCCGACATACTCGGAAACATAGTCGTGAAGAACGGCGGCGTCGTTAAGTTCGACGGCAACGGCTACGTCCTTGCAGGCAGCATAACTGTCGAGGCAGGCGGAATCGTCATCGTCGGCGAGAACAGCACTGCAGTCATCAATGGAATCGCCGATGGCGCAATATACGTCGCAGGATCGTTCGAAGTCAAGAATCCCAGCACAGTCGATGTGTTCAAAACGACAGTCGTCGGCGCAGGCCACCTGACAGTCGGAACCACAGCGACATACACTGTCCGTGAGTCCCTGGTGATCGGCGAGCCGCCCACCCTTCTGACGAACCTTGCCAATGACGCTCAGGTCACCGGAAAGGTCACGCTTGATGCCGCGGCATACGTCCTCGCATACGGCGACTCCACCTTCCTTGCGTCCAACCTCACCAACACATCTGTGAGCACCGCGTTCCAGATTGCGGATCTCGGAAACGAGGCCACCTCCAAACAGAGGGAAGCCCTCGGCGAGAACTACGCCGTCATATACGCCGACGCATTGACCCTGGAAACCATCGTCTACCAGAAGGCAAACGAGCTGAAGGACTTCAAGCTCCTCGGATGGTTCTATGACGACTCTCTTCAGATAAGGGTCAACCCGAACGCACTCCCGGTCATTGGAGCCGATGCCACGCTGTACGGCCAGTTCGAGGCTAAGAAATACCTCGTCACTTTCTCATACCATGAGGGAGTGAACTGGATCGTCAACGGCGTCGGTCAGGGCAACTCCAAAGCTGTCGAGTACAACTACGGAACCACCCTGAAGGTTCACGCCTCAGTCCTTCCCGGATACACCGGCACCCCTGTGCTGACCGTCAACGGCGGCTCATACAGCGCCGATGCCAACTGGGAAGTCACCGCTGATGCGACGTTCGCGGCCAATGCCGACAGCGTCAAAGCTGTCGTCGAATCTGCGGACACGGACGAGAAGCTTGGGCTCATAGAGATCCTGCTGATCATAATCGTTATCATAATCGGTATCATTATGATCATCGTTGCGATCAAACTGCTCAGGTCCTGATCTGGAAGGTAAAAGGAATCATCCTTAAGACAGAATAAACCGGGGAGAAATCCCCTTCTTCCTTTTTTATTCCTATTTTATGTTCTGTTCTTTCCGCAGCATTGCCGTGTGACAGTCCGCCGACGCACTTTTATCAAGGCGTGGCAAAAACACGAATCTTCCTTCACGGTTCCAAAACGGCGGTCGCGTTCCGATTAAAATGATATATCTTGACCCCATGGGGCATCCATGCTCTTCAAGGCCGTATCTGTGACCAAGTCGTTCGGTCCCGTGAAGGTTCTCACGGACGCCAACCTGCAGATAAACGAAGGGGACAGCATAGGCCTTATCGGGATCAACGGCGCAGGCAAGAGCACGTTCCTCAAAATAATATTGGGAGAGCTGAAGGCGGACACGGGAGAGATCATACGCAACACCGAAAAGATCGGATATTTGGAGCAGTTTCCCGAGTCCTCGTCGGAATTCACCGTCAGAGACATCCTCGGCCGCCCCTACGGCCATGCGGACAACATCCGCCGCCGCATGACAGAGATAGATGAGGCCATGGCCGCCGGAGGCTCCGTCGACTGGAATGCCCTGGCGTCGGAATACTCCGAACTGGAGGCCGCCCTTTCCAAATCCGACACGGCCGACGAAGGCAGACTGAAGAGCGCCCTGAAGAAGGTCGGCCTCTCGGAAGACATAATGGACCGCACAATGGATTCCCTTTCCGGAGGCGAGAGGACGAAGGTCATGCTCTCCCGCGTACTTGTTCAGGCGGACGAATGCGACATCCTTGTAATGGACGAACCCACGTCGCACCTCGACATAGACACCGTGGAATGGCTGGAAGACTATCTTCTGAAAAGCCCGTGCTCTGTGCTCGTCGTGAGCCACGACCGTTACTTCATGGACAAGATCTCCACCCGCATGACCGAGATATCCAACGGAAAGACGCGGGAGTACAAGGGCAATTATACGGACTTTGTAACCAAGAAGATGTTGGATCTCGAGCGGATGGAAAAAGAATACCGCAAGTACGCCGGCCAGAAGAGGAGGCAGGAGGAGATCGCGGAACAGCTACACAGAGATCAGTGGTATATGACCTCCCACAGGACGCGCGAGAAGCTCATCTCCAAGATGGAGGAGAAGGAGAGGCCCGAAGCCGTCAGGGAGATATCCGTGCGCATTCAGGCCGCATCCAAATCGGGGAAGAACGTCATCACCTGCAAAAACCTCTCCGTTGAACTGGGAGGAAGGACGATACTCGAAGACATCGATCTGGAGATAATCAAAGGCGACAAGATCGGAATCTTTGGATCCAACGGCGAAGGGAAGTCCACGCTCGTGAAGGCTCTTCTTGAGCTGATCCCCGGCAAAGGAGAGCTATGGGTCGCCCCGGGCGCCAAGATCGGATATTACTCGCAGCATCACGAGGGACTGGACCTCCGCCTCACGGCGGAGGAGCAGATCCTCCAGGTCATCGGCAAAGACCGCAGATCGGACGCCCGATCAATCCTTTCCAGGATGCTTCTGGACGGCGACGACGTCGGTCGTCCGATAAGCACCCTGTCCGGCGGTCAAAGGGCAAGGGTGGCCCTCTGCCTGCTGCTCCTGAAGGAGACCAACCTCCTTGTCCTCGACGAACCCACAAACTATCTTGATATTCCGTCGAGGCATGCGGTCGAGGAAGCTCTCAACGAGTACGACGGAACAATTCTGACCATAACGCACGATCGTTACTTTCTTGATGCGGTTTGCACAAAGGTCATCGAGGTCAAGGATCGCCGCGCCGCATTGTTTTCGGGCACGTATTCGGAGATGAAAGGCCGCCCCAACACGAAGGAGATCGTCATGGACGCCGACGAGTACCGCGTGATCTCGCCGTTCACCAATTGGACCATAGGAAGGAAGTACGGCAAGAACGACCGCGTGCTGATAACTCCGGCGGAGGTGCCGGGGTTCCAATGGGCGATTGATCAGGGGAAGATCAAAAAGACCGGCGGAAGGCAGAGAAAAAAGATAGACGTAGCCGAGGCCGCCAAGAAATAATGCTGTTCAGCGGCGGCGGAACCTCTGCACGCACATCTCCGCAGGCCGCCGGGGTCATCGGAACATTTCCGGTGCACCCGCGTTATCCCAGAATACTATTTTTAGTAGTCATTGCATACTGTTTTAGGGTGTAGGATTGGAAGAGGTAAATATTCTGGTCAATATGACGATACTCCTGCTTGTGGCAGGAATATGTTCTGTCATATTCAAAAGATTAAAAATGCCTCCTATAATCGGATACCTTGCTGCGGGGATAATCCTTGCCAGCTATTGGACCATGAACGATGACACGGAGGACATCATAGAATTCCTCGCCAACGTAGGTTTGGTCCTGCTTATGTTCTGCATCGGCATGGAACTCAATCTCGAGAAGATGAGAAAGACCGGCGCATTCGCGATAATGGTCGTGCTGATCCAAATACCGACCATGATCATCGGCGGATACATCTTCGGAGCCCTAATGGGATGGGATCCCATACAGTCTCTGTTCTTCGGCGCCATAATCTCGGGATCCAGCACAGCCGTCGTCACCACGGTCCTGAAAAGCCAGGGGAGGCTTTCCAAGGACGACATAGAGACCATAGTCCTGATAACGGTCGTGGAGGATGTGGCGCAGGTCCTCATACTGTCCATGGCTTCGCCCATGCTCGGCGGCCAAAGCCTGGACATGATGTCGATAATCACAATGTTGGTGATAATCATAATCTTCATGGCCGCAAGCGTCGCGTTCGGCATATTGGCCATACCGAGGCTCCTCGACTGGATCGACGACAAGATGCCGAACGAGGTCCTGATGATAATGTCCATGGGCCTGTGTTTTGCGATGTCATGGGTATCCGTCATGATTGGCATGTCCATGGCCATCGGCGCATTCCTGATGGGTGTGATAGTGTCGCAGTCCAGATCCCGCCAGAAGATAGAACACGATGTCACGCCGATGAAGGACATCTTCATGGCGATGTTCTTCATATCCGTAGGCCTGCAGATATCTCCCCGCGGGATCATGGACAACATATTCCTGATAATAATGATCTTCGTCATATACGCCGTCCTCAAGGCGGGCAGCGTGATCGTGGCGTATTTCGTAGGCAACAAGTCCCTGCGTCTGTCGTTCATGTCGTCCGTGAGCCTTGTCGCCATGGGTGAATTCTCGTTCATCATAGCCAAAGAGGCCATGGATGCAGGCATAGTGTCCGACGCGTTCTACACGTCGGTGATAGGGGCCGCGCTGGTATCGATGGTGATGCTGCCTTTGCTGTCGGGCAATTCCGGAAAGATATGCGATTTCCTGTACACCAGGGCGCCGAGGCCCGTGGTCTCCGCCGTGGGTGCGGTGGAGGCCATCCGCGAGAAACAATACAACAGGCTGGGCCTCACATCCAAGTCCAACGTTGCCAAGATGAAAGCGAAGGCCATCCAGGTCTATGTGGACATCTTCATATTGGCGGGAATGGAAATGGTGTTCGTACTCTTCTCCGAAGACATTTCGGACACGATATACGAGTCTATAACGATCCTTAACCACCTCGAGACATACCTCATAGTGCTGGCGATCAATTTCGCCGCGCTCCTCATGCCGCTGTATAATCTGGTGAACAGCATCATATTCCTTGAAAAGTCCATAATCAACGCCGAACGCGTGGCCACGCGGCACGGCGAAGGGGATCTCCAGCGCGCCACCATAAGATTCTTCAGGGCGTTCATAAGGGTCAAGATATGGCCGTTGATCCTTACGTTGGACTTTGCGATACTGGCAGTCATTCCCAACTATTTCGGATTCTGGGGATACATCATGCCTGCCATAGCGGCCATAGCGGCGCTGGCGGTCACGGTGCGTTTCTATAAACTGACGAAGAAGCCGTAAGCCGCACTGCGTCGGACGGGCCGTAGGGACCTTAAAGATTAAATCGAACCTGGCGATAGTCCGTTCGATGCGAATAGCCGCTGTACTGCAGGACAGATGCCAGAACAGGAAGTGCAACAAGGAGTGCGTGAACTTCTGTCCGCTCATGAGGACGGGCGTAGAATGCATCACGTTCGGCGAAAGAGGGAAACCGATAATCTCCGAGGCGCTCTGCCAAGGCTGCGGCATATGCATAAACAAGTGTCAGTTCGGCGCCATAAAGATAATAGGACTCGCCGACGAGCTCAAGGGCGAGATGATACACCAATACGGCGAGAACAGCTTCCGCCTTTACCGCCTGCCGATCCCCAAGAAAGGCATGATAACCGGCATATTGGGACCCAACGGCATAGGCAAGACCACCGCCGTCAAGATCCTTTCCGGCGCAGAGATCCCAAATCTGGGAAGGTTTGACAACCCCCCGTCCAAAGAAGAGGTCCTGAAACACTTCGCGGGAACCGAACTCCACGATCATATGGAGGCGCTGTATTCCGGAAAGATCAAGTCTGCCTTCAAACCGCAGTATGTGGACAAGCTCCCGCAAAGCGTCAACGGAGTGGTCCGCGACCTTCTCGGAAAGGTGCAGGAAAGGATGACCGTCGAAGAGGCGGCGGAAATGTTCGATCTCACCGAAGTGCTGGACCGCGAACTGTCCAAGCTCTCCGGGGGAGAACTCCAGCGCCTGGCGATGGCCGCCACGATAATGAGGGAGGCGGACATCTATTTCTTTGACGAGCCGACGTCATATCTCGATATACACCAGAGAGTGAAGATGGCCCGCATCGTCAAGAAATTGGCCGTTGACAAGCAGGTGATAGTCATAGAACACGACCTGGCCATTTTGGACTATCTCGCCGACAGCGTGAGCGTGGTCTACGGTTCCGAAGGAGCGTACGGAGTGTTCACTCTTGCAAGGCAGGTCAGGACAGCCATAAACGTCTACTTGGACGGATATCTTCCTGAGGAGAACATACGGTTCAGGGACCGCCCCATTGAATTCGAGTCCTCGCCCCCGCGGTCGGAGTGGAACACGCCCGACCTGATAGACTTCGAATCCATCGAAAAGGACTTTGGAGAATTCAAATTGGAGATAGGCGGCGGAGCCGTCAAGATCGGCGAATCCGTCGGAATAGTCGGACCGAACGCCACCGGAAAAACGACGTTCGTCAAGATGCTTGCCGGGGCGATAAAGCCCGACAAAGGCGCTCTCAAAACTTCCGTCAAGGTTGCATACAAACCGCAGTACATCAGCGGGGAGGCGGAAGGCACAGTAAGAGACGTCTTATACGCAAAGGCGTACGAAACCGTGACGTCGGGATTCTTCGAGGGAGAGGTCCTCGACCCCCTGGGGATCAAGAATCTCATGGACAAGGAAGTGAAGAACCTCTCCGGAGGGGAGCTGCAGAGGCTCGCGATAACGATGTGCCTCGCGACCGAAGCGGACATGTATCTCTTTGACGAACCTTCGGCGTATCTGGATTCCAACCAGAGGATGAACGCGGCCAAGACCATCCGCAGGATGATGGAAAAGACCGGGCGCAGCGGGATGATAGTCGATCACGACATCTACTTCCTGGACATGGTGTCCGATTCCATGATGGTCTTCGGAGGAGAGCCCGGCCGCCACGGGGTGGGGGAAGGCCCGTTCGACATGCGTGAAGGAATGAACCGGTTCCTGGCCGCCGTCGACATAACGTTCAGAAGGGATGCGGAGACCCACCGCCCTCGGATAAACAAGCCCGACTCCCGTCTTGACAGAGAACAGAAGTCCGCGGGCGAATACTACTATTCCTGATCACGCCGCCGAGGTAAGCTCGGGGAACAGGATCATGACGCACAGGTAAGCGGCGTAAGCGGCGGCAAGCGCCGCCCCGCCGATGCGGCCCACTTTGCTGCCCAGGCGTATCATAAGCGCGAGGATGACGGCCATGAGGATCATCACGGGCATGTGGAATACCAGCATGTAATGGGTTATGGGCACCGCAGTGAACGAAACTCCGATCCCAAGCGCGAAAAGGCTGTTGAACACAATGCTCCCAACGATGTTGCTTACCACAAGCTCATTCTCGCGCCTGTGTGCGGCAACGAGGCATATGCACAATTCCGGCAGGCCTGTTCCCACGGCGACGATGACAAGCCCGATCAGGAGATCGGACACGCCGAGCATGCCTGCCAACTCCACTGCGCCTCCCACGAACCCCCTTGCTCCGAAGTACAGTGCGAGGATCCCCACCGCAATGAACACAATGCATTTGGCCGTGGACATCCCCAATGGGGCGACCTCTTCGGAATCATCACTGCCCGAATCCTTCTTCAGGAGATACACCAGCGCCAAGAACACCGCGAACGCGGCGATGAGGACAGCTCCCTGCATGGTCCCGAGGGTCCCGTTGAGGGACAGGACGCCGATGGCCGTTACGGCGATCAACATGGCGGCGATCTCGAATCTTATCTTCCTGTAAGCGCAGGCGATGGGCGCCAGGATCGCGGTCAGGCCGATCGCCAGGCCCATGTTGAGTATGTTGCTCCCAACGATGTTCCCAACGATTATCTCCGGGTTGTCTCCGCTCACAAGGGCGGTCACCGTCTCCGGGGAAGAGGAGCCGAATGCGACAACGGTGAGGCCGACCACAAACGGGGCAACGCCGAGCCTCAACGCAAGATCTTTTGCCCCGCTCACCGTCCATTCCGCACCGAAATAAAGCAGAACGATGCCTATGGGGATGCCGAGCAGGAGCAAAGACATGCTCACCCGATATGTGCGCAGGATATAATTATTGGCTCAGGAAAGTTTCGCCGAACAACGGCGTGCGCCGGCGTTTCACTCGGTCGGCGCGGAAAACCATCCGCTTTTCGCGGCATCGTTCTCGGAGTGCTTCTGCAGGGATGCGGCCGTTCCGCGCAGGAATAAATTATAAGGCGGCTCCTCCATCCCCACGGCATATGAAAGTATATGACGCCTATAAACTGGCGATAGAGACAGGCATCAAATTCGACCCCCGTCCGAAGGAGGAGGTCAGGATCGCCCTCGACAACGCCAAAGAATCCTATGAGAAGCTTCCCGGCGACGAGAAGGAGTTCTTCGACATGGAGAGGCTGTGGAACCCTTACGCCGACTCCAGGCTTTCCTGGGGAGAGGAGTTGGCAAAGAAGACAGCCGTCAAGAGGCTCATGTGGGGCATCGACATCGGAACGGGGGAGATACTCCTCGCCGACCGTCTGAAGGAGAAGGGGCAGGAGATATCGGCCGTCGTTGCACACCACCCCGTAGGCGTTTCCAAAACCCCGTTCCCCGAGGTCATGTGGATGCAGACCGATATGTTCCATGACGTAGGGATACCGATAAATGTGACCGAGGCGCTGATAAAAGGAAGGATGGAGGAAGTGTCGCGGAACGTTCTGGGATCCAACTACAACCAATCCGTCGATGCCGCAAGGCTTCTGGGCGTTCTTATGTTCAACATACACTCGCCGGCGGACAACATGGTGCAGGATTACCTGGAGAAACTGTTCGACGCCGAGAGTCCGAAGTACCTTGAGGACATCGTCCGCATCCTGATGACGGAGCCGGAGTTCCGCCAGGCGGCAAAATACAACGATCCCCCGAAGATAATCGTCGGCGGGAAGAAGAACCGCTGCGGGAAGATCATTGCAAAGATGACCGGAGGGACGTCCGGCCCGAAGGAGATGTACGAGAAGCTGGCGCAGGTCGGCGTGGGAACCGTGGTGGGCATGCATTTCCCCGAGAACCACATCGAAGAAGCCAAGAAGTACGGCATAAACATGGTGATCTCCGGACACATGGCCTCCGACTCCCTGGGCATAAACAGAATATGCGACGTGTGGGAGAAAAAGGGAATAGAGACGTTCGGGTGTTCCGGGTTCACGCGGTTCAGCAGGAACTGAACATGTTCGAGAGATCCTCGACGATAATCAGGGACGGCGGCAAGCTGTCCTTCGAATACGTGCCGAAGAAGTTGGTCCACCGCGAGGAGCAGATGCGCCGCCTGGAGACTCTGTTCCGCCCTCTGGCGGAGGAGGGTCGGCCATGCTCGGCGTTCCTGGCGGGCAGCGTGGGCACCGGCAAGACGGTCACCGCAAGACGCTTCTGCGAGGACATGAGGGATCACTGCGCCTCCAAAGGAAAGGCCGTCGAGTCAATACACATAAACTGCAGGATAAAGAACACGGAGCACAGCATAATACACCATATACTGAGGCACTACGATCAGGGGCATCCCGACCGCGGATTCTCGGCGGCGGATATGCTGCGGGCGCTCCGTCTGAAGATAGAGTCGTCGTCCCGCCCCCTTGTGGTGGTGCTGGACGAAGTCGATGTCCTGCTGAAGAACAGCAACAGGGACATAATATATCAGCTGTCGAGATTCAACGAGGACATGAGGCCGCCCGCCTCGGTGTCCCTCATAATGATATCGCAGTACTCCATGGCAGACAAGATAGACGAGGCCAGCGCATCCAGTTTCAAACGCGCCAACACCGTCAAATTCGACCGCTACACCAGAGACGAGCTGAGAGACATAATAGAAGCAAGAGCGGAAGAGGCCTTGGTGTCCGAAGCGATGAGTCCCGACGTCATGGATCTTCTGGCAGACATAGCCAGAGAGTTCGGGGACGCCAGGCTTGCGATAGAGCTGATCGAGAAGGCGGCCGCGATCGCAGAGGAGGGGGACGCGGGCCGCATAACGGCGGATGACGCAAGATCCGCCAACGCGATGATCTACAGCAACGTCTCCGAGAGCAAGCTCATCGATCTCGACATGAAGAGAAGGCTCGCTTTGCTTGCGATAGCCCGGGCGATGAAGAAGGATTCCGCCGTCAGCATCACCGCCGCCGAAAGGACCTACGCCGTAGTATGCGAGGAATACGATCAGGCGGCAAGGAAGCACACGCAGTTTTGGACATATGTTCAGGACATGGAAAAAATGGGCCTGTTGGAGACCACGGTCAGGAACGAGGCGGAGGGCGGGCGCGTGACGTACATCTCCATGCAGGACATACCTCCCAAAGAGCTTGCCAGAAAGCTCGAGAGCATACTCGACGACCCCGCGTCCTCCGACGAGTGCAGGTACTGAAATGAGATGCGACTTCTGCGCCAAGGACGCGGTCACGCTCATCAGATACAACGGATCGCACCTCTGCTCCGACCACTTCCGCAAGTATTTCGAGAAGAGAGTGAAGCGCGAGATACGCAAGCAGATCGATCTGAGGCCGGGCGACAAGATCGCTGTGGCGGTGTCCGGAGGAAAGGACAGCATGGTCACCCTGCACTTGCTGCATTCCGTCTTCGGAAGCAGGAAGGATCTGGAGATGCATGCAATATCCATCGATGAAGGGATCGAGGGGTATCGTCCTCCCAGCCTCGACATCGTCAGGGAATACTGCCTGGAAAAAGGCATTCCGTACCACCGAAGAGGATTCGACGAACTCGGCGTGAGCATGGATGCGGCGGCCCCCGTATGCGGGGACAACAGTCCATGCACATACTGCGGCGTGTTCAGGAGGAGGCTCATGAACGACGAGGCCCGCAGGATCGGGGCGAGGCTCATCGCCACAGGCCACAATCTGGACGACATGGCGCAGTCGGTCCTCATGAACTTCGTCCGCGGGGACGTGGACAGGCTTGCGCGTCTCGGCCCTCATACGAAAGTGCAGCCCGGACTCGTTCCCAGATTCCATCCTCTCCGGCTGATCCCCGAGAAGGAATCCCTCTTGTACGCCATGGTTTCGGGCATACCGTATTGGGACGGGGAGTGTCCGTACTATCGGGAGGCCCTGCGCAACCAGTACAGGAAGGTCATCGGCGAATTGGAGAACGCTTCCCCCGGTGCAAAGTTCGGCATAATGTCGTCTTACGACACGTTGCGCCCTCTGCTCTCCGATGGCGGCAAGGAACTCCGCATATGCGAATGCGGCGAACCGACGCTGGGCGCCAAATGCAAATCCTGCGAACTGCTCGGCGTGCTGACCGAAAGGATCAAATGTCCCTGAACGGGACAAGGTCGCAGCAGGTGCATTCGATGCACATGGTGCGGCATCCTCCGGAATCCAGATCGTAGCGTTCGAGGCAATCTTTCAGCATTCTTGCGGTGGACAGCGCCCGATCCGGGGTGACCTTCGGCACGTCTCCGATGGCGGCCTTAAGACTCTCTCCGTTGTAAGCGTTGTATCTCAGCGCCCTCAGGGTCGGTATGACGTCCATCCCGCACAGGTCTTCAAGGATCTCCTTCAATTCGGCGTCGGTCTCGCCGAGGCCGAAGATTATGTTGGAAGTGACGCGTCCTCTTCCGAATATGTCCACTGCGGAACTCAGAAGCCTGAATATCCCGTCGCGGTCCAGTTCGGGACAGACCTTCCTGAATATGGCCTCCGTGGCCGTTTCCAGGTTCATCTTTATCTCGTCGGCTCCCGCTTCCTTCAGGATGCGGATGTGCTCGGCGCAGGATGCGTAGGGTTCCACGCCTATCGGCATGTCCGGGAACTCGCTCCTTACGGCGTACACGGCGTCCGCCATCCTCCTCACGGTGTCGTCCACGCTGTCAACGACCCCGCTGGTAAGCGATACGGAACCCACTGTCTTGGAAACCATGGCATCCTTCACCATGCCGACTATGCCCTCCGGCGTCAGACCTTTGGTCGCGTTGCGGTCCAGCCTCGGCGAGGCGCAGAACGCGCAGTTGTACATGCATCTCTGATCCAGATTGAAAAATGCCTGTTCGGGGCAGTGGTACACCACGGGCTTTATGTCCACGCCGTTCAGGAACGGCTCCCCGTTCCGGGTCAGCGACAGGACGCCGCCTTCATCGTGCAGTTCGAACTCGCCGGAATCATACGACACGCCCTTCTTCACCCGGTACTTGCCGAAAGCGAAGACTGCCGATGAAGATCCCGCGCCGGGTCCGGCGGTGGATCTGGAAAGACGGTACGGCATGACGAATCCCTTTGGGAGCCTGATCCCTCCGCCAAGGCTCAGTTCGGCTTTTTTCCTGAGATTTACATCTTCTTCCATTTGACACCATCCGCAGCGTCTTCGAGGTTAATGCCCGAATCTTTCAATTTACCTCTTATCATATCTGCAAGGTCGTAATGCTTTCTTGCTCTAAGTTCTTTGCGCAGCTCTATGAGTATGTTCATAACTGCGTCCATATCGGAATCGTTCTTCTCTGTCGAAGGCAGTATGCCCAGGATGCGGTCCAGGTCTGCCAAGAGAGCGGCGGCGTTCTTCGCCCCGGACGCCGACAGCTTCCTTTCGCCCATGAGGCGGTTGGTGTTTCGGACCGTCTGCATGAGGGCGTCAATGGCGGCGCTGGTGTTGAAGTCATCGTCCATGGCCTCCAGGAACGATCTCTTTGCATCCTCGATGACGCCAACGGCGTCGTCTCCCTCTTTCGGTCCGTTGTTGGAATAGGAGATAAGATCGGAGTAATTGTTCCAAAGCCTCCTCAGGGCGGTCTTTGCCTCGTTGAGGGCGTCCTCGCCGTACGCCAGCGGGCTGCTGTAATGCGTGCTCAGGAAGTAGAAGCGTATCGTTTGGGGATCGAAGCTCTTGGCGACGTCCTCCACCTTGAAGAAGTTCCCGAGGGACTTGGACATCTTTTCGTCTTTGACGCGGAGCATCCCGTTGTGCATCCAATAGTTGGCAAGCACATCGCCGGTGACCGCTTCCGTCTGAAGGATCTCGTTCTCGTGATGCGGGAAGATAAGATCGTTCCCTCCGCCGTGTATGTCTATCTTGTCGCCCATGTGGCGTTTGATCATCGCGGAGCACTCGATATGCCATCCCGGCCTCCCGCATCCCCACGGCGAGTTCCAGGAGCATTCTCCGGGTTTGGCGGCCTTCCACACGGCAAAGTCCATGGGATCCCGTTTCTGCTCGTCGGAGGTTATCCTTCCCGACGACTCCATATCGTCAAGTTTTCTGTTGGACAGGCGGCCGTAGTTCTTCACTTTCCGCACTTCGAAATAGACGCTGCCGTCCGGGGTCGGATATCCGTATCCGTTCTGTATTATCGTTTGGACCATCCCTATGATGTCGTCTATGCTCTCGCTCGCTTTGGGGTACAGGTCTGCGCGGTTTATGCCGAGTTTGGACGCATCCTCAAAGTATTTCTTTATGTATTCGGCGGAGAGCAGGAGAGGATCGACGCCCCGCTCGTTGGCGCGGTTTATGATCTTGTCGTCAACGTCGGTGAAGTTGGTGACGTGGGAGACCTCATATCCGGAATAGCGAAGGTACCTCGCCACGGCGTCGAACACGATCATGCTGCGTGCGTGCCCCATATGGATGTCGTCGTAGACTGTGACCCCGCACACGTACATCTTCACTTTTCCTTTCTCAATTGGGACGAACTCCTCTTTTTTGTTGGAGAGGTTGTTCTGTATGAACAGCGTCATCGGAATCCCTCTTTCTCCGCAGTGGACTTGGGCGGCACCGAAAGATCCGTCAGCAGATCGACGTCGCGGCGGGATGCGGACTGAAGCTCCGCGATCGTGCGGCGCAGCTCCTCCATGTCCGATTCCATGCTGACGATCTTGTCTCCGAGATAATCGGGTATGTCGTTGTGCTTCAGCACGTCCGATCTGACGGGTTCGCCGTTGCGGGCTATGACCTTTCCCGGGATGCCGACGACGGTGCTGTTCGGAGGAACGTCCTTGAGGACCACCGAGCCTGCACCGATCCTTACATCGTCGCCGATCACTATGTCGCCCAACACGGTGGCGTTGGCCCCGAAGACGACCCTGTTCCCGATGGTGGGATGCCTCTTGCCTTTGTTGAACGACACGCCGCCGAGCGTGACGCCCTGATAGATCGTGACGTCGTTCCCGATTATCGAGGTCTCGCCTATGACCACGCCGGTGGCGTGGTCGATGAAGAACCCTTTCCCCACGGTGGCGCCAGGGTGTATGTCGCATCCTGTCCTGCGGTGTGCGATGAAATTGATCTTTCTGGCCCGATCCTTCTTTCCCTCAAGCCAGAGTTTGTGGCTCCTCCTGTACATCGCGACCGCGTGCAGGCCGGTGTGATATCTTTTGGCGTCGTTCTCATCAATGATGGCCGGATCCCTTTCCATCACCGCCGCAAGGTCATCCGGTTCGATCCACGATTCTATGCGCATTATGCTCCTCAAAGTACACAGGGTTTAATAATATGTGCATGGGACGGCGGAATATCGGCCATCCGAGGCGCCCGCATCCCGTTTGGGATCTGCGCGGGCGCATCGGGAGTCATTGATCGAAAGCTTCGCCGTCATCCCTTCCGAATCTGGCGGCAGGGCACGCTCCGAAGCACTTTTTGCAGAAGATGCAGTCATCCTCGCGTATCTCCACCTTCCCGTTCTCCATGTACAGCGCGCCCGGTCCGCATCTTGCAACGCACAGTCCGCATCCGACGCACTGTTCCGAGCGGACCACAAGCTGGAATGCTTCGTCCATGTGAGCCTTGGCATCCCTTTCCACATTCGCCTTGGATATGATCGCGCCGTCGCCGTAGAACGTGACGTAATCGGCGGTCAGGACGTTGTCGGCTTCGTTGAGCTCCACCACCCAGCCGATGGCATGGGTGAAAGGCTTCAGCCTTGCGAGGTCTATCGGGCGGGAAAGGGCGGCCTCGATGCTGTATCCGATTGTACAGGGGGAATATCCTTCCTGAATCCGGATGCTAACCGGCCCTTTGTCAGAGGACGCCTTGCGGCGGACCAGTTCGGGAACGTCCCTGCCGGTGGCCTTCTTCACTTCATCCCTGACGGATTGGGGGGCGCTCTTCCATCTCCAGAGTCCGAAATCCCTCCATTCGGCGGGAAGGGAGTTCGTGTTCATGTAATCCTCGAGGAAATCCCTCCACCGGGGGAAGCGGTCGCTTCCGTCGGCTACAAGATCCAATTCCGCCAGATCCGATGCGGGGCACAGGAAACATCCTATCCGGTCAAGCCCCCGGGTGTACCACACGTTGAAAGGCTCCTTCCTCAGAAATATGTAAAGCCATACATGCATGGCGCACCAATTCTGTATGGGAGATGCTCCGATCTGCCCCGGGGTCCAGGGATTCTTCCACACCCTGGGCTTTGCGTTCCTGGCTTCGGATTCGTATTTCCGCTGGCCGATGAATGTGAGCACCCCATCGGGAAAGTTCCTGTTTATGGCCGCCACGGTGGGGCCGAGCTTGTTCGTCTTGCAGCACCATCTGAAATCTTTGGCCGGAGGGCCGAAGAACACCAGGTTTCCGAAGAACGCGTCCGTAGGCGCCTTCTCTTCGATAAGCGTCAGACCGTGGCGTGCGGCGGTCTCGTGCACATGCGCAGTGGTCTCGTTGAACTCCAGTCCGGTGTCGATGTACAACACCGGGAGTTTCAGCCCCGCGTCCAAGGTTATCAGGAGCGTTGCCAGGCTGTCCTTCCCTCCGGAGAACGACACCGCGGCGGGAAGGGCGTTCTTCTCGATGGAACTCTTCACGAAACTGACCGCTTCCGAGACCCTCCGCTCGATCGCATTTTTGTTGGCCTCGGCGGCCTCGTCCCAAGTGTGGGCGATGTCGGAAGAGACGGGCGCCTCCTCCTTATACCAACGGGTCTTCACGCCGACCCCTCTGTCTTCCGCGATCATGTCCGAGGCGGACATCCTGGAGGAACCGGTCGCGACGACCTTTCTGTCGGGAGTGAGGATTATGACCTCATCCATGTTCCTGACGTCAGGATGCGCGTCGATGACGCCGGGAGCCATGAGGTTCTTGCTCTCTCTGATGAACCGCACCGCGCCGGGGTCGCATATCACGAACCCTTTGGATATCACCCCTTCCATGCGCAATGCGCCCTGCATCCTTAGGAGGAGCTTCCATCCGACCCCTATGTCATATCTGATGCCGGCGACGACGGCGCCGTCGATGATGACCTCATCCATACGATCCACGGAAGGGCACTTGTTCATCAGGACCAGATGTCCGTCGGGCAGCAGAGCCTTCCCGCAGCCGGCGCCGAAGGTCCTGTCGGCAAGTTCTCTGACCATATCTATGTTGAATTCAAAAGCGGGACGCGCATCGGCGGGAGGAGTTATCTCCGTCTGCACGGTCTCGCGTCCGCATACGGGGCACCGCTCGCTCTCGAGGATGGGAAGATTGCATTCATGACACCACCTCAGGTGGTTCTTTCCCAATACGACGGCGCCCATGATTGCGGTTATGCGGGGGACAGATAAAAACCGCGCGGTTCACAGCGGCGGCCTCGGCACGCGCGGGCAGGAACGCCGACCGCCCCGATCCCGCCGTGGGTCAGACCTTCACCGAGATCTGCGCCGCGCAATAAAATCATCCACTCTGATCAGGATGGAGCCGCCGAACAGCGCTATGGATGCGGCGATCGCGAGGTGCACCCCGAAGGAGACGTCTACAGTGTCGGGGACGACGCGGAAGAACAGCAGGAACGCGAATATCATAAGGAGTCCGGCGTTCGAGGCGATAGCCTGCGCCCAACCCGCGCTCCCTCTGTACGCGCAAAATGCACTGCCCAAGCCCGCCAGCGAGAAGATCAGCACGATGAGGGGTACGAATATCCCTATGTTGTCCATTCCGATCTCTTCCATGCCGCCTCTGTCGGAGAACAGATCCCATCCGGAGCAGGAGACGGATCCCGCATCTATCCACGGCAGGAATACGCTCACGACGCCCACGATCGAACCGATAAGGAAAACGAATGCCAATATGTGCAGAAGGTCAAGTTTTGAATCCATGTGCGTCCCTGTTCCGTAGCTGCATGCATCAGGCATCTTTGACTTAACGCTTTTGTCGGCATCGGTCCGAGGCAGGCGAACGACGCGCCCCCGCTTCGGACGCGCGGTGAGCCGTTCCGCGATGCGGCCGGCGGACAGTCGTTAATCCCGACCGGATAGCAATTAAATAATGGCAGATGCGTGAGGACGCTCGGAGTTGTTCCAATGAAGAAGATAAAGGCTTCAAACCGGTCGATGGGCATGGATTACGCAATACGCGAAATCACAGTGCCGGCCGCGGCGGCGGCCGCCAAGGGCATGAAGCTCTATAATCTCAACATAGGGGATCCCAACAAATGG
>JAITQH010000028.1 GCA_031288985.1 Candidatus Methanoplasma sp.
GATCAGCAAGTCCATCCCCGGCGGATTCTCCATGTCGCAGACGGAGAACGTCGACTCCATCGCCAGGTTCAACATATTCAACAACAACATAAGACCGCGCATCGAAACGGAATACACCGAATACAAGTTCGCCGCCAACAGCCTGCTGGCGAACCCTCTGATGGTCCTTCCGTTCACCGTGGACAAGGCCGCGATCCCGTCGCACACGTCGGCCAGCGCGTTCGAGTTCAACGCCAGGGCAAAGAGCGTCGAACCTCTCGCGGTCGATGAGGCGTCCAAATCGATCGTCACATCGGCGGCGGAGATGGGTTCCGCATATGCTCTCCTGATCAACAACGCGAAGCTGATCCAAGAGGACACCCCGGGAAGATACACCCTGATGGCCAACAACTTCAGGGAGTCGGCCGCGTCGTTCTCCAAGATCAAAGGATACTCGCTCATGGGCGAGCGCTTCGGGTTCCTGGCCACGGTGGCGGAGGGGTGCGAGAAGCTGATGAACGGCAACGCCATGGAAAGCAGCCAGCACTTCATCGACGGCAAAGACGGCCTCACCGCCCTCAAGGACAAGTTCGCCGCCGACCTGAACCTCGGCCTGATGTACAACGCCGTGGCCATGGAGGCCACCCAGGCAAAGATCCTCGCCGACATGGCCGCTTTCGTCTACAAAGGAGGCGGAGACGCGCTGAAGACGCTGGACATCGTCCACCGCATATTCTCCTTCAACTACCCCTCAACCGGAAAATGGGGATACCTGCTTGGCAACAAGGAGCGCTTCAACGAGGTGTTCGAGAACATCTCGGCGCTCATGGAGGCAAGGAACGGCGGCGCCATGCTCATAACGGCGGGTGCCGGACAGTACCTTGTGCCGTTCTGGGACGTCGATCTCAGATACAGCTTCCAGACCGGCTCCATGTTCAGCAAGAAGAGCGTCGAGGTCACCGAGGATCTTTTGGTCCCTGCGGACTTCGTGATCGACCCGCAATGTCTATCCGACCCCGCATCGGCGCTGACGGACATCTTCTCCATACGTCCGGAGAAGAGCATACTGGCGGGGATAACCGGCAAAGAGACCAGCATCAGCGGCGGGGCGGGCATAGGAAGGCTTTCCCAGGCATCGCTGAACTCCCCCGGATCCAGAAAGATCGTCCTGCCTCTGAGCACGAAGAGGGAGGCGGAGAAGGTCGTCAACGACTACCTTGCCGTGCGCACGAGCTCCGACAACAAACTGAAGCTCAGCAAGCCGTACGTCAAGAATCTGATATACATCCCCTGCGAGGTTGACGGCGCTCTGAAAGCGCCTTCGGAATTCGGTCCATTGACGCCGAAAAGGATCCCGAGAACGAGTGCATCCCAATTGATAGTGATATAAGAGGTGTGAAAATGAACAACAGAACAATGTCTGCGGTCACCTTCGGCTTGATAATAATAGCCGTGGCCGTCGGACTGATCGTATATTACACGACGGAGAACGTCCTCGGGACGATCGGCGTCGTGCTGCTCATCGTGGGGGCCCTGCTCTCGCTGACCGCGCTCGGATACTCCGCCGTCCCCGATAAGTTCGGACCTTCGGAAGCGATGTACAGACTGGTGGCGGGCCTGGTGGCGGCGGACATAGGTCTGGTGGTGCTGCTTGCCGGGTTCACGAACCTTGGCGCGATAATACTGATAGCCATATTCCTGATAATCCTGGCGGCCGTGGGGATCATGACCGCTCTCGTCAACGGGAAAGAGGAAAAATAAGGGGATGATGAAATGTCGATAGAAGACAAAGTGGAAAGCCAGATGGAGAAGAACCGCTCCCTGACCGAGAGGATCGCGATGCACATCCCCATATACAAGGGGTACAAGCAGAAGAACCTCCGCAGGGACGAGGACCGCGCCGTGCGCCAGGAAGTGGCGAGAGCCCTTGAGAATGCGAAGGCCGATCTTTCGACCGTGCAGAGAGCCTCGGTCGGCAACCTGAATCTGATGAGGGACGCCGAGAGGGTCAGGGCGAAAGCGGACAAGTACTACATAGATGTGAAGAAAGCGGCCGGCGGATACAGCGCGTTCCACGACTCCATAAAGATCCTGGAGGCGGAATTGGACGGGCTCATATCCTGGGACGCCCAATTGATCGACGGCGCGACGGTGCTCAAGGATCAGACGGCCGCGGCGGTTCGCGACACGGACGACGAAAACATCGACCTCAAAGCAACGCTGAGAGGGATCGAGAAGACGATCGACTCTCTCATCGAGGCATACAACGAGAGGGAGAGCGTAATGAGAGGATTCAAGGAGTGATGAAGAATGGCAGAAAAAACCAACGTGGTGTTCTGGGAGAGCCAGGGCCCCGATGACATAATCTACAGATCCCCGCACAGCGATCTGAGGACCATCACCTCGGTCACCGTGCCCGAGCATGCGGTCGCACTGTTCATAAGGGACGGGAAGTTGGAAGGCGTTCTGGAACCCGGAAGACACGTGGTGACCTCGGCGAACGTGCCGTGGCTCACCAAGCTGTACAACCTCGCTCTCGGATTCAAGGAGACGCCGTTCAAAGTGTGGATCGTATTCATCTCGCTGAAGATGTTCAACGGGAAATGGGGCATCCGCAGCATGATCAAGGCGGCGCAGGAATACGAGGTCCCGATAGTCCTCATGGGCAACGGAGACTACCAGTTCCGCATCAATGACGTGGCGCTGTTCTACACGCAGGTCCTCGGAGGCACCAACTCCTACAGCACCGGCGACGTGAACGGCTTCATGAAGAGCTTCATCAACGAGCAGATAATCCAGCAGATGAACTCCCAGTACTACATGGACATCATGAACAATCTGGAGAAGGCGTCCACAAGTACGAAGATACTCATCGAGCCTTACTTCATGCAGAGAGGGATAGAACTGCTCTCGCTGAAGATCAACGAGGTCCAGACGTCCGAGGAAGACCGCAAGAAGGTGTTCGAGTACCTCCAGTTCAGCAGCAAGAACGGAGAATCCTTCAAGAAATACGAGGTCATGGACAGGATGGCAGACGCCATAGGCAACTCACAGGGAGGTGCGGCAATGGGAACCGGAATGCTTCTGTTCCCGCAGATGTACCAACAGCTGCAGCAGCAGCCTGTGGCCGGAATACAGGGCCAGCAGCAACAGCAACAGCAGGTCACCAAGGTCATGTGCCCCACATGCGGAGGACTCAACGACTACCCGTACAAGTTCTGCGCGAACTGCGGCCAGCCGTCCCCGCAGTTGAATGCACAGGCGGCGCCCGCCGCCGCGGCCGCACCTGCGGGAGCCGCTGCGCCCACGGGGAAGTTCAAGAACTGCCCGTATTGCGGCCAGGACATCGGCGGGCTTCCGAAGACCCCCAAGTTCTGTCCATACTGCTCTGAGCAATTGAGCTGAGACCAACGCCGGCCGAAAGGCCGGCCTTTACTTTTTTTCTTTTTTCGGCTTCTGCGGGGCGGCGCCCTCCCTAGTACATATATCTCGAATGGCGTATTCGGACTCATGATCACCGTCGTCGGCACAGGCCACGTCTTCAAGATCGCCGAGCCTGTGTCGTTCATCGTCAGGAACACCTGGCCCGACGCCGTGCTTGTGGAGCTGGACGCGAAACGATATGATGCTCTGGTCAAAGGCTCCGGCGGATCCGGCAAGAGCGGCGCATCGGGATTCTATCGGCGTTCCGCCAAATATCAGGATCGGGTGTCGGAGATGAACGAGACGCAGACCGGGAGCGAACTCCTGGCCGCGATAAACGCGGGAGTCCTCGCCGGCGCCGAGATAATATGCATAGACATGGATGCGGAGCGGGCAGTCAACGAAATGTGGGAGGAGATGCCGTTCTCCGAGAGGCTGAGATACAACATATCCTCGTTCAGGGACTCTGTGTTCAAAAGAAGAGGCATCGGGAAGATCGGGAGATCTCCGGAGAACGACGCCGATTATGTGGAAGAGATGCGCAGAAGATATCCCACCCTCGTGAGGAAGCTCATCGACGAGAGAGACGAACACATGTCCGCGCAGATATGCAAGGCCGCCGAGACCTATGCGAACATCGTTGTTGTCGTGGGCGACGCCCATGTACAAGGGCTGGTCAGACTGATCGGGCGCGATGACGTCGCCACTGTGAGGCTCTGTGAGCTGTTGGACAGGGAAAAACTGGATAAAGTGAAAGCGCGGATATGGGGCGGAGACACCGGATGACAGTAAGACTTTTGGCGTACACAAAGGACGCGGACGCCATATGCGCCGCGGCGGGCAGATCATGTTATTCCAAGGAATCGTCCGCAGACCTGCTTGGAAAGGGGGAACCGGAGAAGACCCTCGGCAAGATAGTCGGAATGGGGCATCACTCGGTGATAGAGCACGCGGTGTTCACATTCTCCGTGGAGGGCGTGTCACGGGCGCTCACACACCAGTTGGTGAGGCATAGGATCGCATCGTTCTCCCAACAGAGCCAAAGATACGTGTCAATGGACGAGCCTACCTTCGTCGTGCCAAGAACCGTGGAAGCCGACGGCGAGTCCCTGGCCATTTACAATAAGATAATGGAGGACGTCTGGAAAGCCTACTCCCAACTTGAGAAGCGCATTCCCGCCGAGGACGCCAGGTATATTCTCCCCAATGGGTGCACCACCAACATCACCGTCACCATGAACGCCAGAGAGCTGCTTCATTTCTTTTCCATGCGCTGCTGCGAGCGCGCCCAATGGGAGATCAGGGACATGGCGGAGGAGATGCTGGCCCTTTGCAAGGCCGCGTCCCCCACGATATTCCGCGACGCGGGTCCGCCGTGCGTCCGCGGCCCGTGCCCCGAGGGGAAGCTGTCCTGCGGGCGCCCCCGCAAAGACCGTCGGTCTGAAGACAGGATATAAATCCCCTGTATGCCCATATGAAAACATGTAAATACTTACAGAAATATTCTACTACAGAGGGCAGTCAATGGCAGCAAAAAACCTCCCGTACGCGATAGCATTCCTGTTCGTGCCTGCGATGTGGGCATCAAATATCATACTGGTCAAGGATCTCAGCGAGGACATACCGACATTCGCGCTTGTGCTGATCACCTACGGGCTTGGGGCGCTGACCGTATTGGCCGCCCGTCCGTTGCTTAAAGCTCCGAAATTCACGAAACGCGAGTGGATGTACGGGGCGTTGATCGGCGTGATGGTGTTCGCGGCCACCGGATTCCAATTCCTGGGGCTTCTGTATACAACGCCTGCCAACAGCGGACTGTTCACTATACTGTATGTCATCTTCATCCCGGTGATCGTGCTGATCATCAAAAGGAGATTCTCGTACAGGCCTCTGCTCTTTGCGGTCATAGGGCTTATCGGAGTCGTGGTCCTGTCCGGAGCATGGGAGGGCGTGGTGTCCCTCAACAGAGGGGATGCGTTCACTGCGATAGGCGCAGTGTTCTGGGCGCTGCAGTTCGTCCTTCTGGAGAAGTATTCCCCAGGCCTCAACTCCGTCAATTTGACGGTCACGTATCTTGTATTCGTTACTCTGGCGGCGGCTGCCACGACTCTGATCGCGGAAAACAGCGCATACGGAACGATGGCGCCCCAAAGTTCTTGGGTCGCGTCGCTGGTGTTCATGGGCGTCGTCACCATCGGCCTGTGCTTCCTGATACAGACCTTCGTACAGTCAAAAGTGCCTGCATCGACCGTCGCAATGCTGTGCTGCACCCAATCCCTGTTCGCACTGCTGTTCTCTTTGATCCTTGGATACGACGAGGTCACATTGGCGCTCATCGGGGGCGCCGCGCTGATAACGGTCTCGGCGGCCCTTTCCGCCCTGTATGGGCAGGAGCCTCTCATAGGGGAGGAGGAAGCGGACGGCCGTGCGGCGGATGCGCAGGGGGATGCGCGGACAGTCTGATGCTTCCCGCCGCCGATCGCCGAAAATGCTCGAGAGGGGCCGCTCCGGCGGCCTCTCGCACTTCCTTTTCCGAGCCTTAATTCATCCCGCCCCGCCGCTCCCCGTTCTTGGCATCCGGGGATTTTCCCAACCGCGCCGAAGATTGTCCGCGATCCTCCTTTCTGCGGTGCGCGTCTGCGATCTTGTCGTATGTCGCGACAGTGTCCGAATCTTCGGGGCCGAGGACCTTTTCTTGGATCTCCAATGCTTTTTCGTACCATTCCAGAGCCTTGCCGTAATCTCCCTTTCTGTGGTGCGCGTTCCCGATGTTGCTGTATATCGCGGCGACATCGGGGTCTTCGGCTCCGAAGGCTCTTTCCGCGGCCGCCAATGTCTTTTGATACCATTCCAGAGCCTCGTCGCAGTCTCCGTTTCTGAGATGCGCGTCTGCGGCATTGCTGTATGCCACTACAGTGTCGGGATGCTCCGGCCCGAAGACCTTTTCTTGTATTGCCGCAGCCTTCTGATAATAGCCCGGGGCTTTGCCGCACTCGCCCTTGCCGTCGTATGCGCCTGCGATGTTGCGATATATCACAGCAATGTACGGATGTTCGGGGCCGAGGGTCTTCTCCGCGATCGCCAAGGTCTTGAAGTGCCATTCCAAGGCTTGATCGTATTCTCCTTTCCAATGGTGCGCATATGCAATGTTGACATAGGTCGCGGCCGTCTTCGGGTGTTCGGGGCCGAGGATCTTTTCCTGAAGCGGCAACACCCTGAGGCTCCATTCCAAAGCTTTGTCGTAATCTCCCTTTCTGAGATGCACGCCTGCGATGTTGCCGCAGGACTCCATGGCGTCGGGGTGCTCCGGACCGAGGGCCTTCTCCCGGATCGCCAAGGCCTTTTGGTGCCATTCCAGAGCTTGGCCGCAGTCCGTTCTGCTGTCGTGAACGATCCCGATGTTGCCGCATGTCAGGGCAAGGTCGGGGTGTTCCGGGCCGAGGATGTTTTCCTGAAGGGCCAAGGTCTTCATGTACCACTCCAGAGCTTGATCGTAATCTCCTTTCAAATGGTGTGCATATCCGACATCGAGGCAGGCGGCGGCCGTCTTCGGGTTTTCCGGACCGAGGGTCTTCTCTCGGATCGCCAAGGTCTTCATGTACCATTCCAGAGCTTGATCGTAATCTCCCTTTCTGCGGTGCACGCCCGCAATAAGGCTGTACGTATCGGCGGTCTCGGGGTGTTCGGCGCAGAGCGTCCTTTCTTGGAAGGCCAAGGCCTTTTGGTGCCATTCCAGAGCGTGATCGTAATCTCCTTTGCCGTCATGCGCGGCCCCTATGTTGTTGTATATCGCGGCGATGTACGGATGTTCGGGGCCGAGGGTCTTCTCCGCGATCGCCAAGGTCTTCATGTACCATTCCAGAGCTTGATCGCAATCTCCTTTTTCGTGGCATGTGTATGCAATGTCTATGCTGGCCGCCGCCGTCTTTGGGTGTTCCGGGCCGAATGCCTTCTCTCGGACGGCCAAGGCCTTTCGGTACCACTCCAGAGCTTGGTCGCGATCCCCCTTTCCGCGGTGCGCCGCCGCAATGCCGTTGTATGCCTCCGCAACGTCCGGGTGCTCCGGGCCGAGGGTCTTCTCCAGAATGGGCAAAGCCCTCAGATACTGCGCCAGAGCTTGATCGTAATCTCCTTTTTCATAATGCACGTCGCCGATGTTGCCGCACGCGGCGGCCGTGTTCGGGTGCTCCGGGCCGAATGCCTTCTCCGTTGCCTCCAATGCCTTCAGGTACCACTCCAGGGCTTTGTCGTATTCCTCCTTTTTGTGGTGCGAGCCTGCGATCCTGTTATAGGTGGCGGCCATGTTTTTTGACGTCATTCCTTCGCCTGATGGTGTTTCGATAGGACGCGGGAACCGTATAATGATAGCGGGTTCCCGACGGGCCTCAACGCGCTCGGAAAGGTCTCCTCCGCCGCCCGCTCCGATGCGGATCCGGGACTCGGCTCCAAACTAAGAAAATATTTAAGCGCCATGCCGTTGCTGTCCCGATGGCTTCTCTTAAGGACGTCGGCGAAAGGGCCCTCATCCGAAACATAATCGATATGATCCGCCCCGGCCCGTTCGTCGGCCCGGGCGACGATGCAGCCGTCGTCCGGATCGAAGACGGCAGGATCGTTGCCGGCACGGACATGGTCTCGTTCGAGAGGCATTTTCCTTCCGGGATGACGTACGAGCAGTTCGGATGGACCGCAGCCGCCGTCAATTTCAGCGACATGGCCGGCATGGGCGCGAGGCCCATAGGGCTTTTGGCCTCCTTCGCGATGCCCGGCGACATGGACGAATCGTCCCTGTACGAGATGGTCGGAGGCATGGATCGATGCGCCGAACACTGCGGGACCCACATAATCGGCGGCGACACCAAACCCGGCCCCGGGATCATAGTCGGAACCGCGCTGGGTTCGTTGGACGGGAGGGCCCCTCTTCTGAGATCGGGCGCCCGTCCCGGCGACATGGTCGCCGTCACAGGACGGCTTGGCGGCGCGGCGGCCGCATTCGCCGCCCTGGAGAATGGAATGGAGGGGTGCTCTCTTCAGCCGCTGCTTGCCCCGATCCCGCGCGTGAAGGAAGGCATAGCTCTGTCGTCTTTGTGGGCCGCGACCTCCTGCATGGATCTTTCCGACGGACTCGCGGAGGCCGCCGGAAGCATCTGCAGAGCAAGCGGCGTGGGAATGGAGATACGGATGGAATTCATACCGGCCGGCGGCGATGTTCCCAAGATATGCTCCGAAACGAACCTTTCATATACCGATGCTTTGCTTTATTGGGGCGGCGATTATGAACTCCTGTTCACATTCGGCAGGGAGAGGTTGTCGGAGCTGCACTCCGTCGGCCTCGATTTCTCTGTGATCGGCGCAGTGACCGACGGGAACGGCCCGTATGTCACGGACGGCGAAGAGAGGACGGTGATGAAAAACGCCCGCTATTAACCCCACGGTGGAGGCTTCCCACTATCATGCGGAGGACGGAGTATACGTCTGCGGCCTGTGCCCGCACGGATGCAGGATACCGGTCGGAGGGTTCGGAAGATGCGGCACGCGCAGAGGGGAGGAGAGGATGCTCGTGGCGTACACTTACGGAAGGGTGTCGTCCATGGCGACCGACCCCATAGAGAAGAAGCCGTTGTATCACTATTATCCAAAGAGCAAGATATTCTCCGTCGGCGGCATCGGATGCAACCTCTCCTGCAAGAACTGCCAGAATTATTCGGTATCCATGTCCCCCTCCGGAAAGAAGAGGACCACATACGAGTCTCCGGAAGAGATCGTGGCCATGTGCAGGACAGAGAGGCTGGATTCCATCGCCTTCACGTACAATGAGCCGACGGTCTGGTTCGAATATATCATGGACGCGGCGGCATACGACCGCGACATACGCTATGTGGCCGTCACCAACGGCGTCATCTCGGAGGAGCCGCTGAAGGAGCTCTGCCGCGTGACCGACGCCATGAACATAGACGTCAAGGGATTCACGGACAAGTTCTACAGGGATGTGTGCGGCGGGCGCCTGGCCGACGTGCTGAGATCCGCCGAGATCGTGCACGAGCGCAAGGTGCATCTGGAACTCACCTATCTTGTGATCCCCGGATACAACGACTCCGAGGAAGAGATCGCCGGATTCTGCCATTGGGTCAGGGATTGCATCTCCGCCGACACGCCTGTGCATTTCACACGGTTCCATCCCGACTACGAGATGATGGATGTTCCCATGACCCCCGTGGACACGCTTCTCCTGTGCAAGGAGGCCGCCGAGGAGTCCGGCATCGAGTTCGCCTACATCGGCAACGCGCTTACCGACGACGGCTCCGACACATACTGCCCCGAATGCGGCGGTCTGGTCATCAGACGCACGGGGTACGCAGTCGACCTCGTAGCGCTGGACGGGCGCCGCTGTGCGTACTGCAAGCACCGCCTCAACATCATAAGGTGAGGAAAAGAGGATTTCCGATCGTCAGCACGATCAGCGCGACCGCCGCCATGGGGACGATGAACGGCAGCATCGGAGTGACCCAGACCTTCTCGGCCCCCGCGTCCCTCAGCCTTTCGAAGACCTCTCCGGACCTGTCATTAGGCTTTATACGAACAATTTCGCCGTTCACGGCATCCTCGATCGGCCACACATGCGCAGATGCGGCGGCATCGATGTCCATGCGGCGGCCCGTGAACATGCGGCGGTCGAAGTCCCCTCTTATCGCATTGACGGCCGCCATGGCCGCCGCGATCGGGATGACGGCGACCGATGAAAAGAACAATATCGAAAGAGAGGGGACGAATATGGCCGCGGCGACGCCGTTGACCTCTATCAAAGGGAGTCCGAACGCCTGCGGGAACACCGGAAACATCATTGACAGCACGATGAGGCACTTGGCGTCCGCCCCGCCTTTCAGGATCCCGGTGTAATACATCGCAAGATACATGAGATAACAGACCGGCACGGACAGCCAAGCTGAGAACAGCCCGTCTCCGTGAAGGAAGTACAGCGGAACGGCGAACACCGCCGCCATGATCGGATAGAGCGCCTTCGGCCCGGAGTCTCTTTCCCAAAGCACGTCTGCCAGGATCAGCGCCGATCCTGCGGCGAGGCACAGGAACTCCCACTTCAATCCCTCTTCCATTATAGAATATATCAAGAACAGGATCGTCCCGACGCCGCCGATGGCCGCCCAATGCCGATCCGAGACCTCCCGCGTCCTCCAATCCGACAGGGCCGCCGACGCGATGACGGGCACGGTCACGGCGAACGCCGTCAGCCACAGAACTTCCGCATGATCCACGGACGCGCATACGTCAGACAGATAATTATTTTATCTCATGAGGTTTCCCGTGAATCATGATGTCCAAGGGTGCAGCCATTGCCGTCGCGCTTGTCGCGGTGGCGTCGGCGCTGTTGTTGGCCGTGCCGTTCGGAGAGGCCTCCGGGGCCGATGCCGACGGCATTGTGGCATCCTCATACGGCGAGTCGGTCTCAGTGCACGCCGGGGGCGTCGTCGAGTTCGACATATTGGTGTCCAACATCCTTCCGGACGACAGCCTCGGCAACCGCCGAATGGTGACCGTAACGGCCGGACACATCGATGATGTGGACGTCACCGCCGCCGAAGGGCACTTCCCTATAGACGGTCAGGATAGCAAGACGGTGAAGGTCAAGGTCGCCGCAAGCAGATATGCGGGGTCGTTCGACGGGATCCTGCACATAATTCTCAAGGTCAAGACCGTGCAGCCCAACTCTGCCGAGACCGAGACGTCCACGGACATCCATCTTCAGGTCAACTCCGAACTGTCGTCGGACAAGACGTTCAACAAGATCCTGGGCGCGTTCGACAACCCGTTCCCAGAACCGTTCAACGGCGTACTGGCCACCACGGTGATAACATTCATCCTCTGGATTTTGATAGGCCTGATAGTCGTGGAGGTCTTCATGCCGCTCTTTCTGCGCATGGTCCTGTTCAAGTACAAGTCCGAAGAAGACGACCTGAAGCATGAGATCAGACGGGTGGCTCCCCTGGTGCTGATACTGTTCGCGTTCAGCAAGAGCCTTTGGGTGTACGGGGCGCCGGATGAGATCGTGGTCATGCTGGAGTCTTGGTTCAACATACTGTACATAATCCTCGGCGCATACATCGTCTGGAGGCTCTACACGATCTACATGAAGCATGTGGTCAAGTCCGGCAAGGACAACACGGAGAGGGTGGATCTGGAACCCATTCTCAAGCTGTTCGGGAAACTGGTCATCAGCGTGGTCGGAGTGGCCATGATCGCCACATCGCTGGGATTCAACCTCACCGTGATAATAACAAGCGCGGGCATAGTCAGCCTCGGGATCACCCTGGGGGCGCAGAGCGTGCTGAGCCAGTTCTTCAGCGGCCTCGTGATACTCATCACGCATCCCTTCCGCTCCGGCGATTACGTGCGCATAGGGACCAATTCGATCACGTACGAAGTGAGGAGCGTGAATCTCATGAACACCGTGTTCAAGAATTGGGACAACGAAGAGGACATAATCATGCCCAACAACTCGGTCGCGGCGGCCACCGTGACCAACATCACGGCGGAGAACACGCTGTACAAGATCTATGTGTACATGAGCGTGGCCTACGGGACCGACCTGGACAAGGCCAAGAGGATCATGATAGACGCGGCCATGAACGAGACGCTGGTTGTCAAGAGCGACTCCGTCCCCATGCCGGCCACCCGCCTGACGTCGCTGGACGCTTCAAGCGTCACGATAAGGCTTGCGGTGTTCATCCATGATTTCAACGACAGCGCCAGGGTGGAAGGGCTGCTCAGAGAGAAGATGTACCTTGCATTCCTGGAGAACGGCATATCCATACCGTTCCCTCAGTTGGACGTTCATCTCAGCAGAGAAGATGCGTGATTCAAAGCGGCGGTTTTCGTTATTCCGCTGTGTATAAAATAAGGATTTATATAGTATAACTCGGCTTAGGCGCAGTAGAACTACGAATAACGAAAATATGGATGGTGACCGTTATGATAGACAACCTTGACAAACGCATTCTTGAGATAATGAAGAGGGACTCCAGATGTCCGTTCGTGGAGATAGCCAGCCAGCTGGGGGTCTCCGAGGGGACTGTAAGGAGCAGGGTCCACAGGATGACCGAGGAAGGGATCATCAGAGGATTCACCATAAAGACGAGTTCCAAGAACGTCAAGGCCCTTGTGGAGATACGGATCGACGTCAACACAGACACGGAGGCGATAGCCAAAGAGCTCTCCGGGTACGAAGGGGTGACGGAGGTCTTCGAGGTCACCGGCGATCAGGACATAATCGCCATCGTGGACGTCGAGACGTCCCAGAATCTCAATGACATCATTGAGAAGGTGCGCAGGTACGACAACATCCTCAGCACCCGCACGAGATTGATCTTAAAGGAGCATTTCGGAGAGAATTGAATGTTCGGGGGCACATCCACCGCTATAATCACGCCGTTCACCAAGGAGAACGAGGTGGACGAGGAGGCGCTCAGAAGGCTGGTCGATTTTCAGGAGGAGAACGGGGTGGACGCGATAGTCCCCTGCGGATCCACCGGCGAGTCCGCAATGATGAGCCATGAAGAGCACGTGAGGGTCATCGAGATAACCGTGGACAGGGCGCGCAAAGCAAAGGTCTTGGCGGGGGCCGGCAGCAACTCCACTTCCGAGGCCGTCATGCTCAGCAAGCGCGCGGAGGATCTGGGAGCGGACGGGATCCTTTCCATATCCCCGTATTACGTCAAGCCCACTCAGGAAGGCATATATCTTCACTACAAGGCCATAGCCGAGTCGGTGGACATTCCTATAGTTGTATACAATATACCCGGAAGGACGGGATCCAACATCACTGCCGACACGATGCTCAGGATGGCGGAGATACCGGGAATAGACGCGGTCAAGGAGGCCAGCGGCGACGTCCGGCAGATCGAACAGATAATAAAGGGGCGGCCGAAGGGTTTCGAGGTGATCAGCGGCGACGACGCCCTCACCCTGCAGCTCATGCGCCTGGGCGCCGACGGCGTGATATCTGTGGCGTCCAACTGCCTCCCCAAGCGCATGTCCGACATGGTCAGGGCCGCGTCGGAAGGCAGGTTCGACGACGCGGAGAGGGTGCGGTCCGAACTGTCCCCTCTTTTTGAAAGCATATTCACGGAGACCAACCCCATACCTATGAAGTACATCATGGGCAGGATGGGCTACGGGAACGGAAGGCCGCGGCTCCCGCTCACACCGCTCAGCGATGAGGGGAAGAGGAGATTGGATCCCGTCCTTGCCGATATGGGGCTGTGAGGCGCCGACATGATAAAGGTCACAGTAGGCGGGGCCACAGGCAGGCTTGGCAAGGCGGTGTGCGGCATAATCGCATCGTCGGACGACATGGAGCTCGTGGGCGCGGTCGTTTCCGACGGCGGCGGCAACGTGGGAAGAGAGATAGTTCCCGGGCTGAAAGCCGTCGGGCCCGATTCCGCCGAGGAGTTCATAAGAAAATGCGACGTGTACGTGGATCTCACATCCCCCGACGCGGCCGCAAAACTGATAGCGGACGTCCCGTCGTGGGGCGCCAACCTGATCCTGGGGACCACAGCCGTCCCCGCCGACGTGCTGGCCGCCTTGGCGGCCAACGTGTCGAAGTTCGGCACGTCCGCGGTGTCGTCGGCGAACTTTGCGATCGGCGTGAACGTGTTCTGGAAGACGTGCGCCGACATGGCCGCCGCCCTTCCGGGATATGATATTGAGATAATCGAGATCCACCACGGCGCAAAGAAGGACGCGCCGTCGGGAACGGCCGCCGAGACGCTCAGGCGCCTGCAGGAGGCGTCGGGGATCGCAGACGCCGTATATGGACGCCAAGGGGTCTCCGGCCCCAGGGGCAGAGAGATAGGCGTGCATGCGGTGCGTGCGGGCGACGTCATAGGGGATCACACCGTGATATTCGCCAAGAACATGGAACGTTTGGAATTGACGCACAGGGCGGTGTCCCGGGAAGCGTTTGCAGAGGGCTGCGCCGCATCGATAAGATGGGTCTGCGGCAGAAAGGACGGAAAGGTCCACAGTATGGAGGAGGTGCTGGGTCTTTGATCACGGTCATGAAATTCGGAGGGACGAGCGTAGGCTCTCCCGACGCTCTCAGGAGAGCGGTGAATATAATTATAAACGAAAAGAACGACAAAGCGGTCGTGGTGTCCGCCATGTCCGGGGTCACCAACTTCCTCGTCGGCGCCGTGGACGACCCGCCGTCGAACAGGGACGAGATCGTCAGGCAGTTCGAGAAGAAGCATCTGGACGCGGCGGCGCAGGTCCTGGAGGGCGAGTACATGGACGGGTTCATGAAGGAGTTCGAGGTCCGCATGAGCAAGTTCAGGGAGCTTATCGACAGCGCCGAGGCCAGGAAGGATCCGTATTACCGCGACAACGTCACTTCGCAGGGAGAGAGGTTCTCGTCGCTTCTCCTGGCTCATATGCTCAGGGCCGCCGGCGTGAGGGCCGCCGCCCTCACGTCCGAGGACTGCGGGATAACCGCCGAGGGAAAGCCCCTCTCGGGCAGCGCGGACCTCCAGAGGACGGAGGCCCAGATGGCCATCAACGTCAAGCCTTACATCCGCGACGGCGGCGTGCCCGTGATAACGGGGTTCTACGGCGTGAAGGACGGATATCCTCTGACATTCGGACGGGGAGGCTCGGATTATTCGGCGGCGGTCGTCGCCAATGCGCTGAACGCGGACGTTCTGGAGATATGGACGGACGTGGACGGGTTCATGTCCGCAGACCCCAGGATAGTTCCCGACGCCCTGCTAATTGACGAGATGAGCTTCGGGGAGGCCGCCGAGCTGGCATATTTCGGCGCAAAGGTGCTCCATCCCCGGACGATCGAGCCTGTGAGGATGAAGCACATTCCGCTGAAGGTGAAGAATTCCTTCAGACCGGATGTTCCCGGCACGGTCATACACCACCTCAGAAAACCGACCAAGGGATTGCTGAAGAGCGTCGCGATGAAGACCGACCTTTCGATAATCTCCATCGAGTCGGCGGAGATAGCGTTCTATCCCGACATCGTCGGCAGGATCATAGGGAAGATCGCCGAGAACGAGGTCGTGATCTATTCCATATCGACCTCCCTTTCCACCGTGGCCTTCCTGGTGCACAGCAATGACATCAAGGCCGTGCTGAACAACCTCAACACCCTTAGCACGGGGGACATCGAAAGGATCGAAGTGAAGAACAATGTTGCGCTGATATGCGCCGTCGGAGACGACCTGCTGGCAAGATGCGGAGTGTCCGGGGACATATTCATGGCCGTCAAGGAAGCAAGGGCGAACGTGGAGATGATATCCGAGGGGGCGTCGGACGTTTCCCTTAACTTCGTGGTGCCCATGAGCAAGGTCACAGACGTCATAACTATGCTGCACCGGAAGTATGTGAGGGGAGACCAATGAGGGATTTTGAATCGAAGGACGGCGTCATGATGTTCGGCGGGATGCCCGTGACGGAGATAGCGGACAGGTTCGGCACCCCTGTGTACGCCACGGACGAACGGCGCCTGAGGGAGAACTACCGCAACATCCGCGACGCGTTCGCAAGGCACATCGACACGCGGATACATTACGCCTGCAAGGCCAACACGAACATTGCGCTGCTTGCAATATTGGCGCAGGAAGGTTCCGGCATAGACGCCGTCTCCGTCGGAGAGGTCATGACCTGTCTCAAAGCGGGATTCCGGCCGGAGGACATAATGTACACAGGGGTCAACGTCAGCGACGCCGAACTGAAAGCGGTGACCGACCTGGGAGTGATGATCAACGTGGACTCCTTCTCGGAGTTGGAAAGGCTGGCCGCCATCAACCGGGATCTTCCCATATCGTTCCGCGTCACGCCCGGCGTGGGATCGGGGCACAGCGCAAAGGTCACGACGGGGCACGAGGGGTCGAAGTTCGGGATACCCAAGGAGAGGATCGTCGAAGCCTACCTCCGGGCAAGGGATCTGGGTTTCGACATAAAGGGGATCCACGCGCACATAGGGTCCGGCGGACAGCGCACGGAACCGTTCACCGATTCGCTGGAGATCCTGATCGATATCACGAACAGGCTCGCCGAGAAGGGGATCGATCTGGAATTCATAGACATCGGCGGGGGCATAGGCGTCCCGTACCGTCCGAACGAAGAGGAGATGGACGTCGACGGTCTTGGCGCCTGCCTCGCGGATATGGTCAAAGAGGAAACGGGCGTAAAGACCCTGATCCTGGAACCGGGAAGATACATCGTCTGCGACACGACCGTGCTTCTGACCCGATGCGTGGACATGAAAGACGCGGGCGCAAAGAAGTACGTCGGAGTCGACGCGGGCTTCAACACGCTCATACGCCCTGCGATGTACGATTCCTATCACCACGCTGCGGTGGGCAACAGGTTCGGCAAGGCGTGCACGTCCAAATACGACATCGTCGGTCCGATATGCGAGTCCGGCGACTGCCTTGCCCATGACCGGGCGCTCCCCGACCCCCGCGAGGGGGACGTTATAGTAATATACAACGCGGGCGCATATGGATTTTCGATGTCCGGAAACTATAACTCGAGGCCGCTGTGCCGCGAGGTCCTGGTCAGCGACGGGGAGGCCGAACTCATACGCGAGGCCGAGAGCGTCGAAGAGCAGTGGAGGCATCAAAGGATACCGGAGAGGCTTCTCAGATGAAGTTTTGGAAATATCACGGCATTGGCAACGACTTCGTGCTGTTGGACGGCGCGTCCGGCGGGTTGGAGGTCGATGCAGACCTGTGCCGCAGACTTTGCGACCGCCATCGCGGGATCGGCGCGGACGGCG
>JAITQH010000002.1 GCA_031288985.1 Candidatus Methanoplasma sp.
ATGCAACGTCCACCTCTGTGGCCTAACACTCTAATTTCACTTCTTGGGCGAACAGCCGGTTATCATGTCTTTTTCGAAGTCGAACAGCACGCCGGTCTTTCCGTCTGCGGTGATCTTCAGTTCGGATGTGGCATCGGCAACGCCTATGACCGCTCCCGCGCATCCGACCTCTTCGAACAGATCGATCACTGCTTTTGAATTCTCGGGCGGACATGAGAAGACGAATCCGCATCCTTGGTACGAAAGAAGCCATCTGATCAGATCCGCATCCTTTGGGATCGGTATCTTTCCCACGTCCACCGATGCTCCTTTGCCGGAGGTCTCAAGCATCATGCCCAAGGTTCCGATGCACCCGGGGTTGCTCATGTCCTTCCCCGCGTGGACGAGATGCTTCGACGCAAGCACTGCGACGGCCTCCATCTGAGCCTGAACAAGACATGCATCCTTCTTGGATGTCGTGTCCCAAGCGTATGTCAGGCCGGGAGGATAGAATCCGTCCAGATCCATTATGAACACGATGTCGTCGCCGTCCTCCACCGTACTGCTCAATATTATGTCGTCTTTGGGCACTGTTCCTATTATCGAGATGTCGATGGCGTTGTATCTGCAGTCGGGGTGAGTGTGTCCGCCCACTATGGGAACGTTGAACTTCTTGACTCCCGCGTCTATTCCGCCAAGAATTTGATTGCAAACCTTGCTTTTGGACAGAGACACCACATCAACCATCGCCAACGGCCTTCCGCCCATGGCGGCGATGTCGTTGACATTGACCAGAACGGCAAAATAACCCGCATAGAACGGATCCGCATTGACGAGCGACTCCATTATCCCGTCGGTCGCGAACAGGATGTAATCCTTGCCGTAGGATATTGCGGCGGCATCCTCGCCTTGGGAGGCGGCCACCTGAGGAAACGATGACGTGGGGAAGAATCCGACCACCTCGCGGATAGGTCTTTTTCGGGTCACTCCCGGGAACGTTCTGATCGCTTCCATAATGGAATCCAGCAACATATTTCGTGGAATCACGAAAGGTGGATAAAAGTGTATTGGACGCATTGTGCGTCCGGGAAAACCCGCGGCCGCTCCGTTTGACGGACGGCATGATGGATTTGTCGATGTTTTATGCCGCCGATCGCATCGACGATCTGCCCGATTTCCCGGATCTCCGGCATCCCAATGCCCCTTTCCGAAGCGGTTCTCAATGGATCCGGAACTCTTCGCTTCTTCCGACCCAATGTCAGAAGACCGCCGCGGCTATCACCAGCACGAACAGCAGCAGCATTACGGACGAGACATAACTCGATACCTTCTCCGACACCTTCCCGCGCCTTTCACCATCCTTGAGGCCGAGCCTCTCCAGGAGCGCGTCGAGGCCGCCCATGAATATGAATCCGCCGTCGAAGGGGAACGCAGGTATGGCGTTGGACACTCCCAGCATCACGTTGAGCCAAAATATCCAATACATCACGTTCACGATGATCCAGAACGCGCCGTCCATAGGCACGTCGTACCACCAGCGGACGCTGTCTGGCATCGGGGTGAAACCGTTGAACGGTCCCGATATATACCCTATGAGGGACGTTGCCGTGTCCCTTGCGGAGTCTGCGCCGTAGATCGGGTTCCTGGCTGTGTCCAGCATTATGTTCGGGGTGATGAATGCCATGCCCGAGGTCGTGGTGGATATCCCCACGTACCCCACGCTGCCCTTGGAACCCAGCTCGACGGTGTCGGTGACCACGGAGCCGTCCTTGGCCATGTGGTTGAGTGTGACGGTCATCCCGGGTTCTGTGGTGTTCATGTACTTCAGGAAATCCTGTACGCCGTAGAACTTTGTAAGTTCGGTCACCGATGCGCCTGCGACCGTATAGGTGTAGGACACGGACAGCAGCAGATCGTGTTTGTGCAGCACTCCCTTGGCGGGGCCTTCGGAAGGTTCGTTCTCCACCAGGACCCCCCATCGTATGCGTTTGCCCACATCGGGGTCGTCTTTGCTCACGGTGTGCTTCCCATCCTCGGTGATGTACACCACGGTCACGTAATCTCCCGGCTCCCAGGAGTATCCTCCCGCAGGCGTTTCATAATAGTACGGTTCGCCGTCTATCGATTCGATTATTGCGCCGCTCGGGATGCCCGAGAGATAAGCGGGAGAGTCGGAGGATACGGAATAAACGGCGGAATTGTCGCCGTACGGGGAGGATATCCCCCCGAGCATAAGAACTGCGAAGATCGAAAAGGAGACCACGGCCGCTATGAAATTGATGGATATGCCTGCGGAGTACAGGTCAAGCTTTGCCCTTCTGGACGCTTTGCTGACGTCTTCTTCGTTGGGATTGACAAAAGCGCCCAGAGGCACGACCAGATGCAGGAGGCCTGTGGAGTCCACGCGCATGCCGTTAGCACGCGTCTGGAAGCCGTGGGCGAGCTCGTGTATCACCATGGCCACCACAAGCCCGAGTATGCCGTACCATATGGGAAGCAGGGGGTTGATGCCCGGTATCGCCAACGCGTATTCCACGCCCACTCCGGGGCGGGACAGGCTGGCGGAAAGGTTCAGGATGCCCACAAGCATGATGTAGACCATCACCGCCATGAGCATGAACGATATTGCGATCGAGACCGTTCCGAAGAACTTCCAGAATCTTCTGTAGACGCAGAGGCGGTCCATCAGTCTGATGCCCAGCTTGGTCTTGACCATTATGGTAGGGCCGTACTTGGCCAGCCCGTACTCGGCGGCCTTGGGCGACTTCAGAACCCAGATGTAAAGCGGGACGTAGATTATGGCGAGTATCAGAAGAATCAGGTATGTGGTCTCCAAAACGGCTCCTTCCCTACGCTCATTATGTTCGATATGATATAAAAACAGCGTGCAAAATGGAACCCGCCCATTGACCGTCAAAATCAATCGGCGCCTACTGCCGAACGGGGATTGGGCCGTTGATTGGGCAGAACTCTACTGCCGAACGGGGATTGGGCAGTTCCATCAGAGATATTTTTTGCCTTCTTCGGAAAGAATCCATTTGTCCTTTCTCTTTCCGTCCTTCTTCACGATCAGTCCTTTCTTGGAAAGCGTCGCCACGGCGTATTTTGCGGCCGTCTCCCCTATGGAAGATGCTGCGCGGAGTTCCATTCCCGTCATGCCTTCCTTGCGGTCCAGCAACGAAATGACATGCATCTCGTTGTCCGTGACGCCTTCCTTGCGGACGGCCTTCCCGCGTCTGTCTCCGCCGCGGGATCTGAATGTCACTCTAACCTCCCCCTTGCCGACCTCATATTCAGGATCTGCCGTTCCTGCTTCTCTGCAGGCTTTGAATATCGTGTTGATGCCCGTTCCCCATTTCTCTATCAGGCCTGCGTCGTGAAAGACCCTGGCCATCCTGAAGTTTCTCGGAACTGAGTTGTGCTTGGCAAGAAGTTTGTCAACAGTCCACCCGGCGGGAAGGCCGCCGTAATTCATGATTTCGAGGCTGTCGGGATATATGCTCACCGCCGTAGGCAGGAACACTGAATAGTCCCTGTGGACGATTGCATTAGTAAGCGCCTCTCTCACCGCAACGCGCGGGTAAGCGTATTCTGTTTCTCTGAACAACCCGTCTATTCTGTATGTGCCCTGAATATGCTTCTCGTAGATCAGGTTCACGGCAGCCTCCGGCTGCATTATGGCCGGACTCTTGACAGTGTCTTCGCGCAGAAGCTCCCCTTCGGCGGAGAAAATGCCTATCTCGACGTAGGCGCCCAAAACCACTCTGTCGGGTTCAGGGTGAAACAGGATGGCGCAGGCCTTGCGCATCGCGTCGCCGTCCAAAAGGTCAAAGTGTCTGAGAAGAGGCGCCGTGCCCTCGGACACGGCATATCTGGGAAGGCGTC
>JAITQH010000106.1 GCA_031288985.1 Candidatus Methanoplasma sp.
CCACCTTTGAGGCGAAGTCGCTGTTCTTCTCGCCGAACACGATTACGTCGCGGTCGCTGAACTCTCTTTCATCTATGCCTAGTGCCTGTGTCGAGTCACTGCTTATGTCCGACAGGTCGTTTCCATAGGGAACCAATGCTGTTATGAGCAGCACCACCAGCCCCATGGGGATTATTATTCCATAAATCTTTTTCATAATGTAATCATGTTGGATTTTTCCAACTTAGTTCCTCAATTCGACTATAATCACATTTGTTGTCTGATTTGCAACCGGATTCATTTCCTGATGAACCGATAATAGCACGCATGAGCAGGATGTCTGTCTCAGATAATATTACCACTGCGCACTCAAAGAAACTCTTCTTGTGACATAGTAAAGGTGATAAGGAACATGTTTTCACTCCAACATGCATCCAACTACACACTAATAGTATTTGTATAGTTGCTTTGGGGGGTGTGTGTTCAGAGGCTCTGCCGTGCTTTTCGCCTTAATCTTCAAATATACAGTTGCGGGCAATGTTGCGGTTTGTGATTGATTTTGAATGTTTGTATCTCCACCCATCCTGCGTCTCGTATACTGACGCATATTGCGACAGGTATAGTACTTGCGGTTGCGGAAACATAATGGTCGATGCATGCGCGGCCGAGACGGGAAGTACGAGACAGTTAGCTTTGCAGGAAATACGACCGCATGGCCAGGTGCGGTATCGGGGCCGTCGTCGAACAGATCGAGAAACTTAACTCTCCGGATTGTATAGATTGCATACCGATTCGCCTCCGCGAGGGGCGCGTCAGCCCTTCGCAACGCCCTTGTCCAACAGCCTCTTGTATCCTATCGGCATGACCTTGAGGAATCTGCCCACGCTGCGATTCCAGTCTTCCAGCATCTCGGACGCCGTCGGGCTTCCGGTGTGTTCAACGTGGGACTCCAGGATCTTCCTGAGTTCTGCGCGGTCATCAGGAGAATCGACGAGCGAGAGCTCCACCATGTCCATGTTGCAATGTCTGTCGAAATCCCCGCGGTCGTTGAGAACGTACGCTATCCCTGCGGACATCCCGGCCGCGAAGTTCCTTCCGGCCTCTCCCAGGACGACCACGCGCCCTCCGGTCATGTATTCGCAGCAGTGGTCTCCCACTCCCTCCGCCACGGCCGTGGCGCCGGAGTTCCTGACGCAGAACCTCTCCCCCACCTTCCCTGATATGTAGACCTCTCCCGAAGTGGCCCCATAGAGTATGGTGTTGCCGGCTATGACGTTCCCATTGGGCACGTGCGTCTCGTGGAACACCGCTATCTTTCCGCCGGACAGACCTTTTCCCACGTAGTCGTTAGCCTGGCCTTTCAGAATGAACGTCATGCCCGCCGAGAGGAACGCCCCAAAGCTCTGGCCGGCCGCCCCGTTGAACGTCACCGTTATCGCGCCGTCCTTCAGCTTCCCCTCCCTTCCCGCGATGGCGCCGGAAAGCATGGTCCCCACGGAACGGTCTATGTTGGATATGCCGTACTCCAGCTTCACCTCCGCACCCGCCTCCAGCGCGGCGGCCGCGTCGCGGATCATCCTCCTGTCCAGAATTTCCAGGGTCGTGTCGGGCTGTCCTTCGGCGCGCGTCCTCGTTCCGTCCCCTGCGATCTCCAACAGGGGGGATATATCGACTCCGCCCGCTTTCTTGCAGGACGTTTGTCTTCTGAGGATGAGGTCGGATCTCCCGACCGCCTCTTCCAGAGTCCTGAATCCCATCTCCGACAGACGCCTTCTGACATCCTCGGCAATGAATCTCATGTAGTTCGCCAGATGCTCCGGGGAGCCTTTGTAGCGGGCGCGTTTCTCCGCGTCCTGGGTCGCTATCCCCACGGGGCACGCGTTGGTGTGGCATTTGCGGCACATGATGCATCCCAGCGCGACCATGGGCGCCGTGGAGAATCCGTATTCCTCCGCGCCGAGGAGCGCCGCTATGATCACGTCCCTCCCGGTCTTCATCTGCCCGTCGGTCTGAATCCTGACCCTGCCCCTGAGGCCGTTGGCCATCAGGGTCTGCTGCGTCTCCGCCAGCCCCAGCTCCCAAGGCAGCCCGGCGTATCTTATGGATGACAGCGGAGACGCTCCCGTGCCGCCGTCGGCTCCCGATATGAGTATGACGTCCGCGCCTGCCTTGGCGGCTCCGGCGGCCACCGTCCCCACTCCGGCCTCGGCCACGAGCTTGACGCTCACCCGCGCCGTCGGGTTTATGCATTTCATATCGAATATCAGCTGTTTGAGATCCTCTATCGAATAGATATCGTGGTGAGGCGGCGGGGATATCAGGGTTATTCCGGGCATCGTGTGCCTGGTGGCGGCTATGACCTCGTCGACCTTGGGCCCCAACAGCTGCCCGCCCTCTCCGGGCTTGGCGCCCTGGGCGATCTTTATCTGTATCTCGTCGGCGTTCACAAGATACTGCGCCGTGACCCCGAATCTTCCGGACGCTATCTGCTTCACTTTGGATCTGCGGTCCCTGCCGTCCGGCAGGGGTTTGAATCTGACGGGATCCTCTCCGCCCTCCCCTGTGTTGCTCTGGCCGCCGATGCCGTTCATCGCCTCGGCCATGTCCTCGTGGGACTCCTTGCTTATGGCGCCGAAGGATATCCCCTCGGCAACGAACCTCTTCATTATCGATGCCGCGGACTCCACTTCGTCCAACGGGACCGCTCTTCCCTTCTTCACGTCCATCAGGCTTCGTATGAAGAACGACCCTCCGTCCACCGCTTCGGAGAACGCTTTGTACGATCCCTCGTCGTTCCCGCGTACGGCGGACTGCAGAAGCTTCACCGTCTCCGGATTCCAAGAGTGCCTCTCGCCGTCCTTTCTGTGGCCGTAGACCCCGGGATCCTCGGACATCGCGTCCTTTCCCGCGTAGGCGGCGAGGTGCGATGCGGCCGCCTCCCCGGCTATGTCTTCGAGAGACATCCCGCCTATGCGGGACGCCGTGCCGCCGAAGTATCTTGCGGCGACGCCCTTGTCTATGCCCACCGCCTCGAACAGGCAGGAGCCGCGGTACGACCGTATGGTGGCGATGCCCATCTTGGACATCACCTTGAGCATGCCCTTCTCGCATGCCCTGATGAAATTCTGCTCGGCGGTCTCCGCGTCCATCCTCGCCTTGTCGTCCTTTATTATTTCGGCTATCGCGGCGTACGCCATGTACGGGTTGACGACGTTGGCCCCGTACCCTATCAGGAGCGCAAAGTGCATCACCTCCCTGGGCTCTCCGGACTCAAGGATTATGCCGGTCTGCAGCCTTTTCTTCTTGGAGAGCAGATGCTGATGCACCGCCGAGACCGCAAGAAGGGACGGTATCGCCGCGTGATCCGCGTCGATGGCGCGGTCGGACAGTATTATGTACGAGCCTCCGGAATCCACCGCCTCTTCCGCTCTGCGGCAGACGTCGTCGAGCGCCTTCTCCAGGCCGTTTGGCTCGGCGATCGGGAACACTGTTTCGATCTTCGCGGTTCCGAACCCCCTGTATCTGAGATTCTCCAGAAGGTCCAGCTCGCGGTTCGTGATTATCGGATGGCGCACCTTGATTATGTTGCAGTGCTTCGGCGTCGGATCCAGGATGTTGTTGTTTATCGGGCCGATGTACCCCGTCACGGACATCACCAGCTCCTCCCGTATCGGATCTATCGGAGGGTTGGTGATCTGCGCGAACGATTGCCTGAAATAATTGAACAGGCGCTGCGGCCTGTCCGAGAGTATCGCCAACGGTATGTCGGATCCGGTGGATCCGATGGGCTCCTTGCCGTTCATCGCCATGGGTTCGATGATCTTGGATATCTCTTCCCGATTGTATCCGAAAGCGGCGAACATCACGGCGGAGTCGGCGACGGAGCGCGTGACCTCCCTTCCGGAGGACACCTCGTCCAACTCCACCCTGTTGCAGTTCAGCCAGTCCCTGTACGGGTACGCGGATGACAGCGAACTCTTGATCTCCCTGTCGTATATGACCTTCGCCTCGGCGGTGTCCACGATCATCATCTTCCCGGGTCTGAGCCTCCCGGCCTCGCGGATCTCGGACTCGGGCGTCGGGATGACCCCGGCCTCGGAAGCCAGGATGAACAGGCCGTCGTTGGTTATCGTATATCTGGCGGGGCGCAGGCCGTTGCGGTCAAGCATCCCTCCCGCGAACCTGCCGTCGGTGAAAAGCACCGCCGCAGGCCCGTCCCACGGCTCCATCAGGATGCTGTGGTACTCGTAATACGCCTTGAGGCTGTCGGGGATCGGGTTCTTGTTGTTCCATGACTCCGGGATCATGAGCGACAGCGCATTGGGCATGGACTTGCCGGTCATCGTCAGGAACTCGAACACGTTGTCCAGGGACGCGCTGTCGCTCATGCCGTTCTGGATCACGGGGAACAGTTTGCCGATGTCCGGGAGCAGCGGAGACTCCAGCACGCTCTCCCTTGCGCCCATCCAGGCGCGGTTGCCTTTGATCGTGTTTATCTCGCCGTTGTGGCAAAGCATTCTGAACGGCTGCGCCAGCTTCCACATGGGAAGCGTGTTGGTGCTGAATCTGGAGTGGACCATCGCCAGGGCCGATTTGAACGACGGGTCTGACAGATCTTTGTAATAGCTTCTTATCTGAGCGGGGGTGAGCATCCCCTTGTAGACTATGACCTTGCTTGACAGGCTGCAGATGTAAAAGTCCTCCGAAAGCGGCGGATCCATGGCGGCTATGCGGTTGCTCGTCCTCTTCCTGACGCTGTACAGCTTGTGCTCCAGGACCTCCGGGCTGTCGTAGCTCGTCAGGAACACCTGCAGGATGTGCGGTTCCGTCTCCAAGGCCAGAGGCCCGGGGATCGAGTGGTCCACCGGGACGTCCCTCTCGGCTATGCAGGTCAGGCCGATGCTCCCGCATTCGCCGCGGAAGACGTCCATGCAGGCGCCGGCGGCCTTCCCGTCCTTTGGAAGGAATATCAGACCCGTGCCGTACCTGCCGCTCTCCGGCACCGGTATGCCGAGGCCCGCGATGAACTCGTGGGGGACCTGAAGAGTGATGCCCGTGCCGTCGCCGGTGCGGCCGTCGGCGTTCTCGGCGCCGCGGTGCTCCATGTTCTCCAGGATCCTGAGGCCGTATTCCACTATCCTGTGATCCTTGGCGCCGTCCGTGTTGACGGCAAGGCCCACTCCGCATGAGTCCTTCTCTTCTGCCGGGTCGTAAAGGCCCACCGCTCCTCTCATCCGATCATTTTCCTTTCAACGGATGAAAAGGAGTTCCCTGTATTTAGGCAGGGGCCACATCTGATCGTCGACGATCATCTCAAGGGCATCCAAATGCTGTCTTATCGCCTCGAGCTGCGGAACCACCTCGTCGTGGTATTTCAATGCCTTCTTGCGGCCTTCGCATTCCTCCAGCTTGTCGCAGAGGCTGTCCAGCTTGTCGGCGATCTTCTTTGCTTCGGAGGTGTGTTTGGCAATGTCCTTTATCCACTCAAGCTCGTCGGAGGCCAGCTGTTTGAACTCCTTTTCGGTGTACAGCGCCTTCAGCTTGGTGGCGTTGTCCAGCAGCAGGGACTGGTACCTTGCGGCCACGGGGATTATGTGGTTGTACGCCAGATCGCTGACGGTCCTCGCCTCGATCTCGATCTTTTTGGAGTACTCCTCCCACCGGACCTCGTTCCTTGCTTTGAGCTCCACTTCCGTGAGGACCTTCGTGTCCTTGTGTATCTTTATGGACTGAGACGAGGTGAACGCGTCTATCATCACCGGCACGGACGACTCCGTGTCCAGTCCGCGGCGCTTTGCCTCGGCCTTCCATTCGTCGGAGTAGCCGTTGCCGTCGAACACCACGTCCTTGGCGGCCCTGTATGTTTCGCGGGTCTCGTCGAGGACCGCCTGCTGCACGGAGGAGCCTGCGGCTATCCTCTTGTCGACGGCCTTCTTGTATTGCTTTAGCTGGTACGCAACGATGGTGTTCAGCACGGACAGCGGGGCGCCGCAGTTTGCGGACGATCCCACGGCCCTGAACTCGAACCTGTTGCCTGTGAATGCGAACGGAGACGTCCTGTTCCTGTCCGTGTTGTCAACGAGCAGCTCGGGTATCTGAGATATTCCGAGGCTGTAGCCTTTCTTCGCGCCTATCTTCACCAGATCCTTGGTGTTGAGCAGCTCCTCGAAGGCGGCGCTGACCTGCTTTCCGAGGAATGAGGAGATGATCGCCGGCGGGGCCTCGTTGGCGCCAAGCCTGTGGGCGTTGGCCGCCGTCGCTATTGACGCCTTCAGCAGACCGTTGTTGTCATGGACCGCCTTCAGGACGTTGGCCATGAACGTAAGGAATCTGAGATTGTCCTCGGGCGTCTTTCCGGGGGACATCAGGCCTATGCCGTCAGCCGTTCCGAGGGACCAGTTGCAGTGTTTGCCGGATCCGTTCACGCCGGCGAAGGGCTTCTCATGCAGTATCGCTTTGAACCCATGGCGCTCCGCCACCTTTCTCATCAGGGACATCACCAGAAGGTTGTGGTCCACCGCAAGGTTGACCTCTTCGTAGACGGGCGCGAGTTCGAACTGGTTCGGCGCGACCTCGTTGTGCCTGGTCTTGACGGGGATCCCCAGCAGGTACGCCTCGAACTCCAGGTCCTTCATGAACTCCAGGACCCTTTGGGGTATGGCTCCGAAGTAGTGGTCCTCGAGCTGCTGATTCTTGGAGCTGCCGTGGCCGATCAGGGTGCGTTCCGACAGTATGAGGTCGGGGCGCTGGGCGTACAGGGCGGTGTCGATCAGGAAATACTCCTGCTCCCATCCGAGATACGATTGGACATCCGCGCCGCTTATGCCGAAATATTCAAGCACCTCGGATGTCGCCTTGGTGACGGCCGCCACGGATCTGAGAAGGGGGGTCTTGTAATCAAGCGCCTCCCCGGTGTATGATATGAACACCGTCGGCACGACCAGCGTGTCGCCGACGACGAAGGCGGGCGACGAAGGATCCCATGCGGTGTATCCTCTGGCCTCGAAGGTGTTTCTGAGCCCCCCGCTGGGGAACGACGACGCGTCCGGCTCCTGTTGGCACAGAAGATCGCCGCTGAAGTTCTCGACGGCCGACCCGCGGCCGTGGGGGTCTGTGAACGAATCGTGCTTCTCCGCCGTTCCGCCCGTCAGAGGCTGGAACCAGTGGGTGTAATGGGTGGCGCCGAGATCCATCGCCCATCTCTTCATTCCCGCCGCGACGTGCTCCGCGACTGATTTGTCAAGGGTCGCTCCGCGCTCGATCGTCTCATAGATCTTGCGTCTGGTGGCTTCGGAGAGATATTTTCTCATGGCGTCCCTGTTGAACACCTTGCTTCCGTAATACACGGAGGTCTCCCCTGCGGGAGGGACCGCCTCCAAAGGAGTCCTGCGGACCGCTTCCTCCACTGCTTTGAATCTGCTGTTTGCCATGGGTCGGACAGCATTCAACATATTAATAAAGTTTTCTGGTTTTTCCAATGTTTGAGTGCGTATGATGTGCCTAATTAGACAAATGTCTATCGAAATTCGTAAAAAAGATGCTGAATCCGTTAAGACCGGCTCCAATCGTCAGACGGAGGCCGCGCGTCCCGACGCGGAGTGTTTCGAATGGTTCGCATTATCGCCGCGGTCGGATGCCGCAATATGAGTATATGCCGGCGCCGAGATTCAACGGATTCAATATTGCAATTAATTATGATGATTCATTGCATCAATTGAATGGGGAGAGCCGTTCAGGAAGCGGATGCCGTTGATCTCGGGCCGAAGGTGTTTGCGAACCCGCATCATTCGAGCAGCCAGTCTATTATGTTCACGTTCTTCACGCCGCTGTAATCGTCTATCGTGGTCCTGTCCATCGACAGCACGACCTTCCCGTAACCATCGCGGATGCTGAGCAGCGCGCCGATCTCGCGCTCCTTCGTCCTCCCGTCTGACAGGGACTGCGTCACCTGATAGTATATCCGTTCGCGGTTTTTTGTTGCCACAAAATCCACCTCCGCCTTGCCGACGCGTCCGACGGAGACGCCGTAACCCCGCCTTATCAGTTCCATGCAGACGGCGTTCTCCAATATGCGGCCGTAATCGTCGCTCCATGTGCTCATGACGAGGGTGCGGATCCCGGGATCGACGACGTAATACTTGTCCAACGTCTTCAGTACGGCCTTCCCATTCACGTCGTACCTCTTCGCTTTATACAGAAGGAAAGCGTCCGTCATCATGCCGATGTAGTTGTCCACTGTGGTGTGGCTGTTCCGCCTGCCGTTTGCGCTGAGATAATCAGATATGCTTTTGGCCGAGACGATGTTGCCCGCGTTGTCTATAAGGTATTCGGCAAGGCTCCTCAGCAGGGCGCGGTCCTTGACGTCATGCTTGACGCCGACGTCCAAGTTCAGTATTGTTCTGTATATTCCGTCTGCTATCGTGGTCTTGAGTTCGGGATGCTCCGTCAGTACGACTGCGGGGAACCCTCCGAATCTGAGATATTCTTCGAACTCGGTCTGCATATCCCTCCCGACCGCCGCATCGATCCCTTTGAATTCCAAGAACTCCCTGAATGAAAGCGGAAGCACATGGATCTCGACGAACCGCCCGACCAGCTTGACCCCGATGTCGGGGATCACGGAATTGGAGCCTGTGACGTAAAGATCGACGTCCTTCATATCTGTGAACATGCTGATCAGCGCCCCCTCCCAATCGTTGATGTTCTGTATCTCGTCTATCATCACATAGTTCTTCCCGGGTCCGAGTTTTCCTTTGACCAGGTCGTAAAGGCCGTCGGCATCCTTCACCGTCGTGCGGTGCTCTCTCGAATCAAGATTTATGCGCACGATGTTCTCTTTGCCCACATGCTCGCTGAGAAGACGCCGCTCATAAAGATCGAGCAGAGTGGATTTCCCGCATCTTCTGACGCCTGTGATCACCTTGATGAATGGGCTGCCGCGGAGCTTCCTCAGCTTCTCCAGATATTGGGGCCTGTCCCGAAGCATCAGATTGTCCATGACTGTCTGATGCATCGTACATATTTATTTTTTGCTTGCCCATAAGCAAAAAGTATAAATTTTGTGTTTTTTGCTCACACGCCCGCTTAATTTTGACTGTTGACCGATATCAGCCGCCCGAACATGAGTTCACCGCACATGTCTCCTTTCACTGACCTTGGATGCGGCTCGCGCCGAAACAATGCATTGGCGTGAAACGCGGCCCCGTTCCCGTTTACGGACGGCCTTCGGTTTTCTTGTCCGAGGCAGGCTTTTGGGTGCATATCCTGACTTTGATGCTCCAATTCTCAGGGTTTTTCCGAACACAGTGCCAGAACACGAAGTAATATATAGGCATCAATTTAATACTATTCATATGGGAAATGTAGGTGAACAAGCATATGGCAGTAAGGTTGGTGCTTGGTACTATGGGACAATTGTGGTGATTATTGCGATTGTCGCATTTGTCGCATGGGCGTTCTGGACGACAGGGGATTTTGAAATTGTTTTGATCGTATTCATTTTAGGAGTGGTTTCCGTGGCGTTTATGATTTATTTGCGCCGGGGGACTCTGTATATCCTTTCGGATAAATACCTGGTCATAAAATCTCCCGGATCCAAGCTGGAATGGATAGGATACTCAGACATATCCAACATAATTGGTTGTAAATCTTCAATTTCCGCCAAGGCGCTGTCTACCGACAGAGTCCAGATTCTGACCCATGGATCTCCCACCTATATCTCGCCGGTCGACAAAGAAAACTTCATTGATGAACTGAAAGAAAGGATACGAACCAGCCAGAATGATGGTTGATTGGGGCGTTCCTTCTCCGCACGCGGTCAGCGATCGGGGATGCGGCGGATGTTCGATATCGCCCGTCCCGATGAAAATAAAATGATGCGGCGGAGCATGACAGACTCCGCCGCTTTGAGCGGGCGGTCTTATGGTATCCTGCGCACGACCGCAGTGAACAGCGCCTCGATGAGGGACAGGGTCCCTCTGTATCCTACGTACCCTCTGTTGAGGATCACCTCCCTGGACACGGGATACCCCACCTCCACTATGCCGCTGTTTATCTCTTTGGCAAGATCGTTGTCCCATGTGGAGCCCAACAGCATGGCAGGCTTCCTCGGAAGCGCGCGGATCTGCTGGTCGATGACATAGCTGTCCTCGATGAACTCCGCCTCAAGCGAGATGTCCGGAGCGATGTTCCTGAACTCTCCCTTTATGGCTTCGCGGTGCTCTTCCGGCGGATCCTCGGTGATTATGACCTTCACAGGGATCAGCCCCAGCTGATTCCCCAGGAACTTGTTGATTGCCAGCGCATATGCGCTGTCGGCCACGACAGCGAACAGCGACGGTATCCCCAGGAAATACTCCGAGTAGAAGTCGGAGAAGTTGTCCATGTATGCGTAATACTCCTCTTCCTCCCGTTCGATGAATCTCTCCGCCGCCGCTTTGTCGACGCCTGCGAACTCCGCCACTTCGCGGAGGAACCTCGTCGTCTCGATGGAGCCTATCGGTATCACCGGAACATGAAGGAACGGCTGGCCGTACTTCTTCTCCAGATGCTTTGCGGTGGACAGGCCGAGCCATGTGTGGAGCACCAGATTGAACTGCGCCTTCGGCACCGTCTTCCACTCCTCCACGCCTCCGGATCTGTATCCGAACAGAATGTTCACTTTGAGTCCTATTCCCTCCAATATTCTCTTTATCTCGGCGAGGTCGCCTCTCCAGAACGTGTTGTGATACGGCAGCACCGTCCATACGTTCACCAGGCCCGCTTCTTTCTCTCCGTCGTAGTCTCCGAGGAACTGATCTATTATCGCGTCCACTATGGTCTCGTGCCCGGTGAAGTTGTTCCCCTTGAATCCGCCGGTCTCGGCGTAGACGATCGGTACGTTCCTTCTCTGGAACTCGCCGACGACGGATTGGACGTCGTCTCCCACGATGTCGGATATGCATCCCGTGGTCACCACGAAGAGATCCGCGTCCATCACCTTCAGCGTCGCCTGTATCAGATCCCTGAGCCTCTCGTTGCCTCCGAACACCACTTCCTTCTCGCCGGTGTTCACGCAGGGCGGGGACGCGCCCCCCGCGTATCCCGCGCCCTGGTGTCCGTTTATGTATGCCAGCCCGGCATACTGCTTGTCGACGCACCCCGGCCCGCACTGTGCGATGGGCATGACCCTCGGTATGGCGATCGCGGAGTACATCGCGCCGATGGCGCACACGTACCTGGGCCGGGTTATGGAGTCCGTCCGGGCCGTTTCGTGTATGGTCATCCGGTACCCTCCGATATCGGCTGCGGTGCCCTCTTGACGGCGGAAACGCCCGCGTCGGAGACGTCATCCCATATCAGCTCGGGGTGCTTGGACAGGATGTTGGCATCCGTCTGAGCCGTCCACCATTGGGAATAGGGGCTCTTGACGTGCTTGGCCAGATCCTGATGGAACCTCTGGCGCTTCATGACGGCCAGTATTATGAAGCCCATGTTTATGACTCCCTGATATCCTATGGCCTGGTGTTCGTCGCCCAGCGGGATCGACGGAATTCCGAGACGGGACGCCACCGGCGCAAGTCCGTTGTGCCTTATGGTTATGAAGTCGGGTTTGACCTTCTTCAGGGTGGTGTAGAACTGATACGGCTGCCTCACGCTGACCGTGAAATCCTCTATGTCCCCGTAATTGTCGACAAGGAACGCAAGCGTGTCCTGCGCAGGATCCTCGCTGTCGTATATGGGGTCGTGATGGAACACCTGCGACCCCTTGAGTGTTATGCCCAGCTCCCTCAGCACGCACATCATGCCGTGGGCGTACGCCGAACCCGTCGCCACGAACCCGCTGAGCCCCGCAAGCTGCTTCCTGAGTCCGTCGATGATCGGCTCTATCCTTGCGTGCTCCCTTGCGATGTACTCCTCGGCAAGCTCCTCGCGGTGCGTGAGCTTCGCCAGCGCCCTTATCCATTCGTCGGTCCCCTTGATACCGTATGGCTGGGTGGCCCGCACCTGCGGCACGCCGTAATGCTGTTCGAGGCCTTCCGACAGATATGTTCCCAGCGTGTTGCAGAACGCCACCGTGGCCGCGGCCTCCGACGTCTGCGCCAGATCTTCCACGCTTGCCATGTCCACCACGTAGTTCACTCTGAGGTTGAGGTTCTTCAGCATCGGAGTGAACACGTCCGACCCCCAGAGGCTGATGACGTTCACCAGATCCTCCTGTTTCTTTTCGGGGTTCTTTCTCACTATGCTGCGCAGTATCCCGTGCTGCGACGCGTCGAATCCCGTGCTCCAGTGCTTTGACCTGAATCCCTCGCAGTGCATGGGGATCACCGGGATCCCGAGTTTCTCGCCGTATTCTATGGCCACGCTGTCGATGTCGTCACCGATGATCGCCGTGGCGCATGCGGCGCCTATGAATATCGCCTTTGGATGGTAGCGGTCCCAAACGTCCTCCACCGTCAATCTGAGCTTGTCGATGCCGCCGAACACCATGTCATCCTCCCGCAGATTCGTGGATGTTACGGTGACGTTCTCGATCTTGTGCCCCCTCATGGCCAGGCCGTAGCGGTAGATGGTGTTGAGGGCCACTTGGAACGAGGAGCAGCCGAGGGGCGCATGTTTGATGAGGACGGCGTCCCGGATGTTGCCTGCCTGGCATTCCGCCATGGCGTCCGTGCATCCCGAGGCTTGGCTGAACGGTCCCGACGCCTCGCAGATGGTGCAGCGCCTGCCTTTGCCGCCGCCGCATCCGCCCCCTTTGGAGTACTGCGAGATCTCGGAGAGCTCGGATGCTTTTCCGTACCAGCTGACTATCGTCCCGAGACGCTGTTCGCGGCTTTCGACCGCCGTGTTTTCTATGTTTATCTTTGTCATGACGACACCTTCGCCAACGCCTCGGGGGCGGAGTTCCGCCTCTCCAGCTCAAGAAGATGCTGGCCCCATCCGCTCGCCCATGCCCTGAGCTCCGATACTTCGAGAGGGGTGGGGACTTTGGATTCCGTATGCGCGGCGATCTTCTTCGCCAGACTTCTGTACACGTCTGCCTGCGCGGAGTCAGGGGCGGCCTCGATGACGGTCTTCCCCTGAAGTTCGCTCTGAGTGACGGTGACGGACCTCGGGACGTACTCCAATATCTGGGTGTTCGTCCTCTTCACGAAGTCGTCCACGATCTCTTTGGAGTAGCTCTGGTTTATGGAGTTGGCTATGACCCCTCCCAACAGCGCGCCGCCGGATTTGGAGTAGTTGCTTATTCCTTTGAACAGGTTGTTCGACGCGTATATCGACATGAAGTCCGCCGACGACACCGTGAAAACGTGCTCCGCTATGCCTTCCCTTATGGGCACCGCGAACCCTCCGCAGACCACATCCCCCAGAACGTCGTACAGGACGACGTCCAGGTCGAGCTCCTCGAATATGTTCTGCTGTTTGAAGAACTGAACGGCGGTGATTATGCCCCTTCCTGCGCATCCGACCCCGGGCGCCGGGCCTCCGGCTTCCACGCAGTGGATGCCGTTGAACCCTTCGTATATGACCTCGTGGGCGTCCACCTTGGTCTTCTCCCGAAGGACGTCGAGCACCGTCGGTATGTACGTCCCGCCCCTCAGGGTGTTGGTCGAGTCGCTCTTCGGATCGCATCCGAACTGCATCACATTGTATCCCGCCTCGCTGAGCGCGGCCGTTATGTTGGACGTCGTCGTGGATTTCCCGATGCCGCCCTTCCCGTAAATCGCTATCTGCTTGATCTTCTTGCTCATGGTCCTCTCCACAGGGAACGGCGGAAATCCGACATGCTGGCAGGTCGAAATAATGCCTATTCGCCTTATTTACTGTCTGAATCTGAATACAATTATTCAGACATTACTTAATCTTGTAATTTAATATTTAATTTAATCTGTTGTATATATTCATAAATGAATAATAAATCCGACGGTCCGATGGGTGTTCGGCGCCGCCCGGCGGAGCCTGTTCGGCGCAATTATCAAAGCCCGCCCAAAATGTCGCAAATGCAACATACCGGTTGCAAACTGTCCTCTGACGGGAAAGAGATTAAATCGCAGATTGCGGTACTCCGAAACAGTGTGAGAAATGGCTCTAATTTTCAAATCCGGTGACGAGCTCTTCGACCAAGGCATCGATCTTGTCAAACGCAAGGAATATGCCAAAGCCAGGAGCAATTTCAGAAAGACAGTAGAAAAGGGGGGCAAGGAAAAGGCCCTTGCAGAGATGTACGTCGCGATACTCGACGTCATAGCCTCACCGAAAGTCCCCGAGCCGTATGACCATCTGGCCGACGTCCTGCGGTCGGCCCAGGGGCCATTCGAGTTCGGACTGACGGAGGTCGATCCGGCCAAAGCGATCGTCGAATCGAGGCTTGTGGCCGAACGCATAAGGACCCTTGCCATAGGCGGCGGCACTGACGCCGACAACATAAGGGGAGAGAGGCTCTTGGCCCTTGCCCAGAAGTATCAGGTGCAGATAGGCAACAACCCTCTGAAGATCTACGAGATCACCAGCGGAGACACCTCCACCACGGGTCTGAAGGAAGCTCTTCTGCTCCAGGCCATAGGCTACGAGGCCCTCTCCGCCTCGGTCGTGTTCTCCGATCCGAAGAAAGCGGCGGAGTACCTGCAGAACGCCTGCAACTGCCGCAAGCAGCTGGGCGACAGCAACGGCAACGACCAGAACATGAAGCTCATAAGCTCATATTCCAAATCCGCCAAATGTTGGATCTGCGGTCGCCCCTCCACCGGAGAGGGCATACACTTCCTCGCCATGTCCAGCGACATCACCCCGTTCATGAGGGCCACCAACGACGACCTCCTGAAGTCGGCCCCGGACAGTTTCCAGTCGATATACGTCTGCAGGCCGTGCTACACCGCGATATCCCGGAAGTCCGACGAGATCGCAAAGGGGTACCACAACATAGCCATAGCCGAGATGAGGGCCATGGAGGCAAGACTTCAGGCTGAGATCGCATCCGTCCGCAGCATGACCGCCATGATGAGGCGGTGAGCGGTTGGACGACATCGTAACTCTTCGGTGCAAATACTGCGGCGCGCCTCTGGACAGGAAGGATGTGGAGTCCGACTCCCCGTACGTCACGTGTTCCAGCTGCGGCACGACCCAGCAAAGGGTGGACGCCAAGGCGTACATGGATCAGATGATGGGGCAGATCCAATCGTGGATCAGCAAG
>JAITQH010000022.1 GCA_031288985.1 Candidatus Methanoplasma sp.
GGTCATGGGCACCGACGGGAACCACCTTCTCGGCGGGAAGGATTGGGACGCGGTGATAGCGAAGTACGTCTGCGAGCAGTTCCTCGAAGAGTTCGGAGTGGATCCCCGCGACGACGAGACGGCAAAGAACGAACTCATCGTAGCATCCGAGAATTACAAAAAAGTGCTCACCAAAGCGGACAGCGTCACCGCTCAGATAAGATTCGACGGCAACTCCGGAAAATACACCATGACCCGCGAGCAGTTCGACGTCAGGACAGAGTTCCTGCTCAACGCCACGAGGGATGTGTGCGCCAAGCTCATAAACGACCTGGGCACGTCATGGAACAACATAGACGAGATACTTCTGGTCGGAGGATCCACCAGGATGCCCCAGGTGACCAGGTTCCTCGAGAACATCACGGGCAAGAAGGTCGTGGCCCATTCGGACACGGATCTGGCGGTGGCGAAGGGAGCGGCCATAACCGCCGAACTCTACTGCAGCGAGAACACCGGCCTGAGAGAAGTGCAGATAAAGGACGTCACCGCCCACAGCCTCGGCGCGCTGTCCATGAGCCCCGACGGCAAGAAATACGTCAACGAGATAATGATCGCAAGGAACTCAAAGGTTCCCGCGACCGTGAAGAAGTCATTCAAGATCAAAGAAGGAAACCTCACCGACCGCATAGAGGTGTACACCCTGCAGGGAGAGAGCCGCGTGCCTCTGGACTGCTACATATTGGCGAAGGTGGTCGTCACCGGTTTCTCCAACGACGGGAACGGGACGCAGATAGACATAGAGTACAAATACGACGAGAACGGCGTGGTCAGCGTGTCCGCGTTCCAGGACGGCTATCCCCTTCAGGTGGACCCGGAGCCGGTGCCCGCCGACGTCGAATGGATGAACGAGCCTCCCGCCGCCTCGACGAGCGGCCCCGTGGCCAAGAACGTGGTCGTATGCGTCGACCTGTCAAGGAGCATGAGGAACTCGATGGACGACGTCAAGAGCGCGATCTCCGACTTCGTCACCGGCCTGGCGGACAGCACGACGCGCTTCGGCCTGGTGGGATTCGGGGATAAGATCGGGATAATACGCGACATGACGCCCGACCACAACACGATAATAAGCGCCCTGTCGGATCTGAAAGTCAACGTCTACGGCCGCGGAACGGACGCAAGCCCTCTGGGCACGGCGCTGACGATGCTCTCCGGAAGACCGGGAGCCAAGATGATCCTCGTCCTGACGGACGGCATCTGGGGAAAAAGGGACTTCGCGGTAAGCGAAGCGATAACATGCAGGAACGCCAAGACGGCCGTGGTGGCCGTCGGCTTCGCGGATGCGGACTTTGCCTTCCTGAAACAGATCGCCACCGTGGAGGAAGGCGCAATCTACACAACACTCAACAGGCTCGGGGACACCTTCAGCACCATAGCGACCGCCATCAACGCAGGTTCAATGGGCTTGCGTGAAAGCGTCGAGGTCAAAGCAAGGCTGCGCTGAGGCCGTCTGATGACCGAAAGAGAGAACTATTGCCGCCTTGTCGGTCTGAATCCGATGAAGGAGTCCGCATACACTGCGGCGGACATCGAGAAGAAGATCGCTGCGAGGGAGACCAAATGGAAGAGCGAGAGCACCAACCCGCAGAACGACCCCGAGAAGAGGTACGCCGCGGATCAGAAGGTGAAAGCCGTACCCGACATAAGAAAGGTGATGGCCGATCCGATCCTGCGCTCCAGGGAGTTCGACAGCGGGCTGAAGCTCCTGCGCTCGAAGGCGGCAAGGCTCAACAGGGATTCCGTCATACTTCACGACGGTTCGAAGGTCCTCCTGCCGGGAGTCGCCAACGGCCTGGCCAAGAAGCTGCAGTGGGACGGCGTGACCGAGGATGACCTCATACGCCTGTCGGGGATAAGAGCTGCGCATGCGAAGGCGCCGGTGAGCGACAAGGTCCTGACGGCGTTCAAGGCCCTGAGAGGCGTGCACAGTTTTACTCCGTCGGAACTTCTCAACGAACTGATCGACAACAAGGCCCTCGAGATCAACACGGGCAGACTTGCCGACGGTGCGTCCCTGACGCAGATAAGGTCTGTGTTCGACCAGTGCGAGAAGAGGGTCGGCAACGTCAAGAGGGACATCCTTCCGAATCAGGATTCGTACATTCAGGCGCTCAGGGCGATCAAGACCATCTTGGGCTCCGATCAGGATCTGAGTTCTCTGCTGAAATACGGCCAGTGCATGAGGCTGCTGGAATCGGCGAAAGAGACGATGGACGACGACTATACCGGTCAGCCGTTCTCCCGCGAATACATCGACGGGGTGCTCAACAGGTGCCTCAGGAACTCGACGGCGGACAGATCCATGGCGGTCTCCATACTGGAGGAGTACTGCGTCAAGAAGAAGCACTTGGCCAACTTTTCCCTGAAGGACAGCAGGCTCACCGAATGCCTCGAGTGCGGCGCAGTCATCGAGATCGGAGACAACATCATGCACTGTTCCGTCTGCGGGTGCAGCATAAGGACAAAGTGTCCTCAGTGCGGCACGTCGCAGTCCTCCAACAACGGCTCCTGCGTGAAGTGCGGCTTCGATTTCAAGAACGGTCTTCAAAAGGCCAAGGATCTGGAGAGAAAGTTCAGATCCGCACTGTCCTACGGAATGGTGGACGAGGCGACGGAATGCATCGCGAAGATCGAGAACGCGTATTCCACATACCCCACCATAGACGCCATGAGGGGCGATCTGAAGCCCGTGGCGGCCAAATACGGCGACCTGCTGAAGCAGATAGACATGCTGTACAAGCTCAGACGCTATTACACGCTCAAGTCGCGCATCGACGATTCCAAGGGAGATTTCCCGAAACTCCTCAACATTCTCGAGATAGAGAGAAAATACGAAGAGGCCTCGTCGAAAGTGGAGGGGGCCGACAGGTTCTGCGAGAGGGCGAAGATAGTCGACAGCCAAAGCGCGATGCCGATGTACGTTTCCGCCATGGAGACCTGCCCCGACCACCCTCGGGCCAAGGCGAAGCTCAGGGAGAACCCCCCCGAGTCCCCGGCGGACGCCAGTGTTCGGATCGTGGACGGAAAGCCGACGGTCAAGTTCGCAGTGCCCGCCGAAAGGACGGGCATGACGTTCTGCGTGTACAGGGACAGAGAGAGCGTTCCCTCCGTGACGGACGACACTCCCCCTCTCGCCGAGATCCCCGGATGCGTGTTCCAGGACAAATTCCCGGAACCCGGGGCCGATCTCTACTACGCAGTGCATTCCAAGCGCTGGGGCATCCTTTCCAGAGAGGCCGCGTTCTGCGGCCCCGTGACGGTGTTCACAGAGGTGGAGCACGTCACAATAGAGCCGATAGACGGAGGCCTCAGGATAGAATACGCCAAACCGAAGGGCTGCTCCAGAGTGCGCATCTGGCGCAAGGAGGGGACCACCGCCGCCGGATCGGGTGAAGAGGTCGAGGTCCTGCACGACGGAGACGGCGTCATAGACGACTACGGGCTGAAAGGCGGGG
>JAITQH010000065.1 GCA_031288985.1 Candidatus Methanoplasma sp.
AGTGTTCATGGCGGCCCACAAGGACAGGACGTCCTGCGGCAAGTGCGGGTACACCGAGTTCGGCAAGAAAGAGTGAACAGGAAGAATCTTCATTCGGCTCCCTCCCTCTCAAGACGGGGCCTCAGGATCGCCGGGGCCTATCTAACCCCGGCAAACAATCTTCCATTCCGGATTTTAAGAACACGGACCTGTAGTATAGCTTGGATAGCATAGGAGCCTCCGGAGCTCTAGACCCGGGTTCGAATCCCGGCGGGTCCGCCAATACCGCCACTGCGCCGTTGAACCGTGCGAGGACGCCGCGGACGTCAAAGCATCCTGCAGGCCGCACGGAGGAACAGATCGTACGGCCGTGCACCATATGCGGGACGCGATGGACGACTTGCGCCGCAGTTCAATACCCGTTGCTGAACCATTGTTAAATAGACTGACTGCGAATTCATGGGCTGGTCTCCAAAAAGGGGCCGGGAAGTGACGATATGGATGTAAAAGGCGTGATAGACGCGATCATCGCACTGATAATCTACATCATCTTTGCGATCATATACTTCGTCATACTCGCGTTTGTAGTTGACTTCGGTACGGGCCTTGTGGTCGACGGCGATGTCGGGGCGCCCGCCATCGCCGTAGCAACGGCCATACTGACCGCCGGCACCGTAATCGCCGGCGCAGGACTTCGGACGCGGTAAAAATGCGGTCGGGAGCGATCCCCGCCGCAAGACGATGCATAAAACCTTTTAACCTTCATATTTTACCCAACCTCATGACCGACATAAAATGCAACTGCCCCAAGAACGGCTGCCCAAGACACGGAGACTGCGGCGCGTGCGTTGAGTTCCATAGGGACACGATGAAGAACATACCGTACTGCCTCAGAGCGCTCGTGCCGCAGTGAGGCGGAGGATATGCATCTGACCCGAGAGGAGGAAGCGATGCTGGGCGGAGAGTCCGGCGACGGCGTCCGCAAGGCGATGGAGCTGGTGGTCGCTCTCGGCAAGGTCTACGGGGCGAAGGATCTTGTGAAGATAACCTCCGCACACCTATCCGGCGCATCTTACAAGACGATAGGCGACGGAGGGCTGAAGTACCTCGGGGATCTGGCGGCCGGCGGTTCGAAGGTAATCGTCCCGTCAACGCTGAATCCCGTGGGAATGGACAGAGAAAGATGGAAAGAGATGCATATCACTCCTGATTTTGCAGACAAGCAGCTGAAGATAATAGAACTGTACGGCAGGATGGGCGTCAGGACCACATGCTCCTGCACCCCATACCTCGGCGGCAACGTTCCGAAGTTCGGGGATCACGTAGCATGGGCGGAATCCTCCGCTCTGTCGTTCGTCAACTCGTTCATCGGCGCCAGGACCAACCGCGAAGGCGGGCCGGGCGCATTGGCCGCCGCAATAACGGGAAGGACGGCGAACTACGGCCTCCACCTCGACGAGAACCGCAAGCCGACCGTGGTCATAGACGCCGAGACGGACGGGTCCGTGTTCAGCCACTCCATGCTGGGGCAGGCGGTGGGCATGGCCATAGGCGGAGGCGTACCGTACTTCAGAGGCATAAATCCCGGAGCGGACGACGCCAAGACGATGTCCGCCGCCATGGCCGCGTCCGGTTCTGTGGCGCTGTACCATGTGGAAGGGGTCACGCCCGAAGCGGGCGGCTTCGACGTAAAAGGACTTGAGGTCATCCACATCGGAAAGAAAGAGCTGGAATCCGCCTACGAGAAGCTGAACACCGTCGAAGACGTACAGCTGATCGCACTCGGATGCCCGCACCTCAGCGTCAAGGAGATGAAGGACATAGCCGCGTTCCTGAAAGGAAAGAAGAAGAGGAACAAGGACGTGGAGATATGGTTCTGCACTTCTTCGGAGGTCAGAGACAAATGCAGGGATGAAGTGAAGATACTGGAGGAGTTCGGCCCCGTGCTTGCCGACACCTGCATGGTGGTAGCCCCGATAGAAGGCGTATTTCAACGCACCGGCACCAATTCCGCCAAGGCGGGCAACTATCTCCCCACGCTATGCTCCCAGAAAGCGATATGCCGCGACGTGTCCAAGCTGATGGAGATGGTGATATGATCCTCAGAGGGCGCGCCATATCGCCCGGCAGGGCGGAAGGCTCTGTCGTGAAGGTGGACGAGGCCTTCAGCTTCCTCGGAGGCGTGAGCGGCTCCACCGGCGACCTCAACATAGGATCCAAGAAGAACATATCGGGCAAGGTCTTCGTGTTCCCTAAAGGCAAGGGGAGCACGGTCGGATCGTTCGTGGTGTACGACCTCATGGTCCACGGGAAGGCCCCGGCGGCCATCATCAACAGGGAAGCCGAGACGATAGTGGCCACGGGCGCAGTGATATCCTCCGTGCCGATGGTCGATTCCGTGGATACCGACGTCATAGCGGAAGGCGACGAGATCGCGGTCGACGGAGACGAAGGGACGATCGAGATAAAAAATGCAAGACATGTGAGGGTCGTAAGCTCCGCCATCCTGGTGGAAGGAAAGATACTGCTCCTCAGACGGCCTGCCGACGCGAAGTCGTTCCCGGACGCCTGGTCGCTTGTGGCCGGGAAGATCGAACCGGGCGAAGACCCCGAACAGGCGGCGCGCAGGGAGATATTCGAGGAGACGCAGATATCCGTGTCGGATCCCGACGCATCCGTTCCTCCGGTCTATGTGAGAGAGGGAGACGTCATATGGGAAGTGTTCCCGTTCCTTTACAGGCTCGATAAGGCGGATCCGATGCTCAACCATGAGAACACGGATTTCATATGGGCGGAGGTCGGCGATCTCAAGTCAAAGATACCAAACACGGTGCCGCTGACGCACAAAGTGGTCTCGGAGATGCTGACATCCCTGAAGGGATGATGTCCGTTCGATGACCGCGCCATTGCAGGATCATACGGCCCTGTCGGCGGGGAGGCGTCTGATGCTCTCTCCGATCCTGGCAATGAACATTTCATAATTCAGGTCAGAATCCGGTTCTTCCACGGAGTTCGCAACAGGATCTGCGACAACGAACCAAACCGCGTCATACAACCCATCTTCGCGCAGCCTCCGGCATAATGTTGCGAATCTGTCGATATAGGAATTACCGCGAAACGCCCGATCTGCGTTGAAATGCGGTTCATTGGGATCTCTGCACAATCCGGAAGATTGCACATCCTTCTTGACGATCAACACATACGCGAACACCGGCGAAGAACAATCTATGAGTTTTGCCGCAACGGCATATCTGACATCAATTATGTCTCCGATCGCTTCTTCCGCACGGTTGTTAAGATTGTTGCCATACGATCCATATATCGATTTGAGCTCAATCGCCGTTGCGAGTTTACTGTCCGAAAACCCAAGTATGTCCCATCTTTTCGTCGCCCTGAACCATCCCGGAAGCTCGGTCTTTCGGTTTCCGACCGATATATCATCCCGATCAAATCCGAGATCCGACAGATCTCCGACGATCGCTCCAACAAGTTTGTCCAAATGTTTTCCGGAAGTGACCTGTGAACGCAGCCCCGCATCGACGATGCCCCTTTCGATCTGCACCTCTGCCGCCCTTTCCCTGTCAACGAACGAGTCCAGAATCGCGGTTTTGATATGTTCTTTCACAGCGCGGCCTCCGTTCCGTATGCTCTGGCCGCGGCCTCGGTGGCAAGAGTCCTGTCCCTGTTGCAAAAAGCTTCCTTCAGATCATTCTGCACGCTCTTGTCTATGTCGGATTGGAACGGCACATGGAGCATGCGAAGATACTGTGCCTGGAATCTCATGGTCTTTCCACGCATTTTTACGCCGATGGCATCCAACACGGACTCGGTTTGTTCCGCCATGAGGATGCCGCCCAGCACTTCAAGGTTCCATGTGTCGGAAGTCATCCAATAAAGATTGTGATGGGGGTAATATCTCCCGTTGTCCAAGATGGGTTCGGATCGAAGGGCCATATCGGAGAACAACAGTTTTTGCGAAGTTTCCAGCCATGGTTTGACCTTGTCGATGGTTCTGTACCACGATTGTGAATTTTTTCTGGCCACATGCCGATTCTCAAGACTGTCGCGGTTGGATTCGAAATAGGATCTTAACTTGGGATACCGGTCGAGGTCGACGAGAGTTCCGTCGCGGTTCCAAGGATTCACCAACCAGTGGGAAGGCGATTTTGGAGGAAGATTATGCTCCATGTCGCCATTGCAGAGAAGAGGGATCATCACGTCGGACTCCACAAGGTTCCTGTTGTCGGTGATGAAAACTTCATCTTCCCCGGTGGCAACGCCAATCCCCATGTTCACTCCGCTTTCTTCGAGTGCAGGGAATCTTTCCGCGCGGCGCATCCAATCGAGTACGCTTCTGTTGGCAAGCGTCCAAGGAGAGCCGTCCTTTTTGAATGAAGGCATAACCTCCATTGTGAAGCCGCCGTTCGCATCGATCGCGGATCCGCAAACAGATTCGTAAAGTGCGGGGGCATCTTTGGATGAGAACTGCTTTGAGCAGTTCACATATTTTGTCTCGGAAGATCCGTTGACAAGGATGACGGCGGGATACGCACCCACTTTGTTCTCAAAAGCGTCTGTATCATGCATTCTGCAGATGAGATCCATATGATAGTTATCGACGATGAATTTGCGCAGTTTTTTGCCGTACGAGTTCTGCATCCACCGATCTGCGCATATGTAGCATAGTTTTCCGTTGGGAGACAGTGATTTCAGCCCTGCTTCTATGAAACCCACAAAAAGATCGGTGCCGAATGTCAGGGTCTCGAAAGCATCGATGTATCTTCTGCGGAGATCGCGGGGAATATTCGACGATCTCACATAAGGCGGATTGCCTATGGCCAGATCGCATCCTTTCGTATTCGTAAGAAGAAAATCCGATTGGCAGATCCATCTATTGACGGCGGCCTCCGCATCAACCGGATCCCAATCGTGAGATTCAAGTATTTTCGACGCAAGGAGCCTGCTCTTCTCAACACTGCCGCTGTCAATGTCGAAAGCCGTTATCGACTCCAGAAGATCGCCGGGAGGGCGGTCGAATGTCCGTGCGGACTCGCACAATCTCTCCACTATCTGTGAAAGAAAAGCTCCTTGGCCGCAGGACGGTTCAAGCAGCCTGACAGAACTCAGATCTTTGTCGGAGGTGTACCCGCTGAGGTCCAGCATCAAGTCGACTACCCACCGTTTAGTGAAAACATCTCCCTTCGCTCTATCCACCTGATTCTCTCCGTAAGGTCATCGTCGAATGAGTTGTTAAGTT
>JAITQH010000087.1 GCA_031288985.1 Candidatus Methanoplasma sp.
GGAATTCTTGAATGTGTTCTCGGTGGTGCACAGTTCGGCTGACAGCGACAGAGCATATGCCAACGGCGTGTTGCCCTCGGAGTCCCTGAGGTTGGGATCCGCGCCGGCATCGAGAAGGATCTTTGCCGCCTTCCCGTCCAATGTCTCGCAGGCGATGGCCAAAGGGAGTTTTCCTCCGATGCTTATGCCGTCTGCGGTCTCCTCCGTCCCATAAGCGTCATTGGGATCCGCGCCGGCGGCGATTATCGCGGCGATGGCCTCGTAGTCCTTTCTGCCCACGGCCTGCGCAAGATTCATTCCCTTGGTATTCAGGCCTTCGGCCGCATCGGGGTCGTACGTCCCGTTCAATACCGCCGCTATTCTGGAGTCCTTGCACTTGAACGCGATCTCCTTGGCGGTTTTTCCGTAATTGTCCTTCCTGTCGGGATCCACGCCCGCATCCACCAGTATCCTGACCGACTCGAGGTACCTGTCGACCTGCGCCTTGTCGTGTTCATACTGCTCTGTCTGCGAGGCCTTGGCGCCAGCGGAAGACCCGGGGTCGGCCATGATCCTCTTGTAATTGGGAAGGGTGTAATCAAAGAACGATTCCGACGCGTGCCGGGCGTATCCACAGGCCCCGTGCAGCGGGGTCCCCCCTTCGGGACCCGTGACGTCCAGCTTCTTTTTTCTTTCGGCGAAGACGGCAATGATCTCCGGCACCCCCTTCTCCGCGGCCGTGAATATGCACGTGCGGTCGTCCGAGTTGCGCTTCATCGGGCTGACGCCGGCGTCGGCAAGCAGAGCGGCGCATCGGCGGATGTCCTCTCTCGACCTTCCGCTCCTGTTGGCCTCGAGTGCGAGAGCATGCAGCGCGTTGGCGCCGAGGGAGTCTTCTTTCGAAGGATCTGCGCCTTTCAAAAGGAGTTCGCGTATGCCGTTCGGGTCTGCTTTGGACGCCGCATAATGAAGGATCGGCGAACCGTACAGATCTGCATTCGGATCGGACAGCGAACGGTACAGTTCCGAGGTGTCCGCATGCTCTTCGCCCCGCGAACGGTAGGCGCCCTCCAATTTCGCAATTATCTCGTTGTCTGCCATCGAGACTCCTCCCTATGAATCAACGGTCTGTGGGGTGATATACCTTTGCGTCTCACGCAGGAGAAGCCTGCGGGCGCATCGCAAAGGGTCGATCCGCATCGGGCGGCCACGGGGCGCGGTGCCCGTCCCGCTCCGCAGTTTGTGCCGCGAATCTTATTAAATTAATTTTAAACACATTTAACTCAACACTAAAAATAGTACTTCCGTGATATGGCTGTCGGATGCGCTCGGACGATGACGTTAAAAATGCCCCGCAGGGCAAAGACACGGCGACGGCATACAAGCTTGCCGCCAAACAGCAGGAGATCTCCGTAACGGAGTTCTTTGAGAAGAACAAGCAGATATTGGGCTTCGACTCCCGCTCCAAATCTTTGCTTATGGGCATAAAGGAGGCTGTGGACAACTCTTTGGACGCGTGCGAGGAAGCGGGATTCCTCCCTGACGTCACCGTGAAGGTGGAACGCCTGAACGACGAAGATTATAGGATCTACGAAGAGGACAACGGCCCCGGAATAGTGCACAAGATGATGCCCAACGTCTTCGGACGCCTTTTGTACGGATCCAGGTTCCATGCCCTCAGGCAGTCAAGGGGGCAGCAGGGCATAGGCATATCGGCCACTGTGATGTACGGCAACATCACCACCGGAAAGCCTGCCCACATACGTTCAAAGATCGAAGGGCAGGACGAGGTCGCGTGGCAGATGGACATCGTCATCGACACGAAGATCAACCGTCCGATCGTCTCGAACGACAAAGCGTTCGTATGGGACGGCAAAGAACACGGCACCAGCGTGGAATACACCACCAAGGGCCGCTACATCACAGGAAAACAATCCATATTCGAATATCTTCGCGACACTGCCATCGTGAACCCTCACGCACGCATCGAATTCCATGACCCCGAAGGCAAGAAATATGTATTCGAAAGGGCGACGGAACAGATGCCGCCGAAGTCCAAGGAGATCAAGCCGCATCCCGAGGGCATGGAGATCGGGGATCTGCTGAAATATGCGCAGAACACCCAGCAGAAGACCGTCAAGGCCTTCCTGAAGAACGATTTCTCAAGAGTCACCGACCGCATAGCCGACGAGATACTTGAGAAGGCCTCTGTGGATCCGTCCGCGAAGCCGGAGAAGGTCACGAGAGAGCAATGCATAGCGATGATCGACGCCATAACGAAAGTGAAGATCATGGCCCCCCCGACAGACTGCCTTTCGCCCATAGGCGACACGCTGATCAAGAAGGGTCTGATGCATATTCTGGAGGGGATGCGCCCCGATTATTACGCCACGCCCGTCACCCGCCCGCCGAAGTCCGTCAACGGGAATCCGTTCGTTGTCGAGGCGGGCATAGTATACGGGGGGGAGATCCCTTCCGACGGCCAAGTGACGATCCTCAGATTCGCAAACCGCGTCCCCCTTCTGTATCAACAGGGCGCCTGCGTCATCACCAAAGCCATTGCGGACATAGACTGGAGGAGGTACGGATTGGAGCAGAGGGGCGGAAAAGGAATACCGTTCGGCCCCGCCATAGTGCTCGTTCATGTGGCATCCACCAAGGTGCCGTTCACGTCCGAAGGAAAAGAGGCTGTGGCCTCGTACCCCGAACTGCAGACGGAGATCTCGCAGGCCCTCAAACTCTGTGCAAGGAACCTCAAAAGCCATCTCAACAAGATGGAAAGGAAGAGCAAGACCCACGCCAAGTTCGAGATCGTCCAAGACCTCCTTCCGGATCTCGCAAAGAAATCCGCGGAGATGCTGGGCCGTCCCGTGCCCGACCTGAACCGCACCATCACCAAGATCATGAATGTGGTCTGGGTGGAGCCGCAGTCAAAGAAGGTCGACAAGACGTCGCGCGTGATCACTTACAACATTTACAATTATACCAACACCGAACGCACGTTCATGCTGCACATGCGGCTTCCGAAGGAGTGCGTCAACCTTACGCTGTTCTCCAACCCTAGGTTCAGGGACATGAACGACGAAGGCAAGGCGAACTGGATCGTAGAAGGACTAGCCCCCTCGCAATCGACTCAGATCTCCTTCGATCTGAAGGGAGAGCTGTCGGACACTTTCGACATTGACGACGTTTATATTTCAGGGATCAACCCCGTCCATGTGATGGGCGCCGATTCCCTCCCGGGCGACTGGGGCATAAAAGGGCTGGAGATCACGGAAGCCGACGACAACGACCTCGTCGACGACGAGGAAGAGGCAGCGGAGGTCGAAGATCTTGGCGATGAATGACAGACAAAAGGCGGCCATGGAGAACCTTACCTCCGTGGTGGGAAAGATATACGACCAGATGAACGAAGGCGACATCCCTCTGATGCACCTGCCGCTCAGATCCAAGAAGAACATAGAGTTCAATACGACGCACAGCGTCTGGACGTACAGCGACCAGATGACCTCGCGCACCGCCAAGACGGTGCAGGGCGCCCAAATGATGCTCCGCACCGTATACACCGCTGATTTCATCAACGAGATGATCCGCGACAACAAGTCGTCCACATTAAGGGAGATGTACTACATCTCGGAAGGATGGAGCAACGCGAAATTCCACAGTCAGGACGAGAGCAACCTTCTGGCGGAGGATCTTGAGATCATATCGAAGTGCATGAGAGAGGACTTCAAGCTCAGGCCGGAGGAGAGCGGCGCCCACGTTTACGGCAACCTTAACATCCGCACAATGACGAAGAAGGGAATGAAGGACTTCAACTGCATAGACGATGTGGCGGAAACGGGATTCGCCATTCCATACAACGTGGAGAACGACAATTTTGAGATCAAAAGCACGGATGCGAAATTCGTCATGGCCATAGAGACGGGCGGTATGTACGCCAGGCTTGTGGAGAACGGGTTCCCCGAGAAGTACAATGCCATACTGATCCATCTGAGCGGACAGCCCGCCAGAAGCACCAGGCGCCTGATCAAGAGGCTGAACACGGAGATGAGGCTTCCAGTCACGGTCTTCACCGACGGCGACCCTTGGTCCTTCCGCATCTTCGGCTCCATAGCGTACGGCGCCATAAAGACCGCCCATATTTCGGAGTACCTCGCAACGCCCACCGCACAGTTCATCGGCATAACCGCGTCGGACATCCTGAATTACGAACTGCCGACCGACAAGCTCTCCGATCAGGACGTGGGCGCTCTGAACTCCGAGCTGTCCGACCCGAGATTCGCAGACGACTTCTGGGTCGGCGAGATACAGGCCATGCTCGGAATGAAGAAGAAATCTGAGCAGCAGGCGCTGGCGAAATACGGCCTGGATTACGTCACGGACAAGTATCTTCCCGAGAAACTGACGAACATGGGCGTGCTGTGACCCTGCCGGCGGCCCGAAGACCGCCGGCAACAGATCTTATGATGAGGCCTGTATGAAGCGGTTGATCACGAAGTGTTTGTCCATGCTTGCCAAGAACGGCCCGAGCCTGGGTCCCGCCTGCTTGCCTATGAGCACCGAATATATCACTTTGTAACCGGCCTTCGTCCCGATGGGGGATGTCTTGCCTGTGTCGGATATTATCTCGCTTATGGTCTCGGAATCCCAGTTGCAGTCGTTCATCCTTCTGACCAGCTCTTGGAAGAACGCCTTGTCGGTCATCGAAAGGACAGCGTCGGCCGGTATCGTGGGGAACACAGAGAACTTGATCTGATCCGGCGCGAACCCGTTGAGCCAATATCTGACGCATTCGGATCTGCGCCTGAGTCTTTCGAGATCTTCTTCGGACGCGGATGACATGTCGTCGGTGCGGTTGAGTATCTCAAGCGCCCCCTCGAACGTACCTGCCATCTGGACGATGTTCGCCAGATGCCTGCAGGATACCTGCAGCGGGATCTTGGACGGCACGCGGTTGTGCTGGGCGATCTCGTACGCACGGACGTTGTTCTCTTCGGCCTCCGTGAACTCCTTGGAGAAGAACGCCCTTTCCATCCTGTCATATTCGTCTGCCATGTCCAGAGTCCCCATGCCGGGGTCGTATTCTATGGACTTGTTGGGATTCACCCTCAGGAATAGATAGTTGAGGACTTCCGGCGGGGTCATGTTTATGGCATCGAGCCCCGTGACCGAGCATCCCAAAGACTTGTGCATCTGCCCCACCCCTCTCAGCTGGACGAACTCATATGGTATCGGTAGCGGCGGCTCCGTGCCGAATATCTCCTTCGCTATCCTTTTTCCGGTGTCGTAAGATCCGCCTGCGGCGGCATGATCCTTTCCGAACGGCTCTGCCGAGGTCCCAAATATGAACCACTTTGCCGGCCATTCCAGCCTCCATGTGAGCTTTCCGTCTCCTTTTCTCACATCTGCCGTTCCGTGGTGTCCGCACTTGCAATGGTACTCCACCGTCGGGAACGAATACGAATCGAAATCGGGATCCGTGAAACGGCCGCATTCTTCGCAGAGGGGATTGTATGGCGCATAGTCCTCTTTGGCCTCCTTTCCGGAGACCTCGTGGAGTATGTTGATGATCTGCTCCCGCTTTTTGAAAGTGAGGTCTATGGCCTCCGCGAATTTCCCCTGCTCATAGAGTTCATGCGTCCATATGATGTCGCATTTCACATTGAGCGACGCCACTGCGTCAAGGAACGGCTGCACGAAGTGATGCGCGTAGTTGTCGTGCTTCCCACAGGGGCAGGGTATCTTGTAGATGGGCATCCCGGTGTACTTCTCGTACTCCTTGGGAAGAAAATCGTAACATTTCCTGAGGGGGTCGAAGGAATCTATGAGGTATATGAGCCTGACATCCTTGCCTTTGCTCTCTACCGCGCTTCTTACCGACTCTCCGGTGATCGCCTCTCTCAGACTTCCGACGTGGATTATTCCCGTCGGGCTTATGCCGGTGGCTATGAGGGGGCGCTCGCATGTCCCCGCCACTTCTTCCGCTATGACGTCTGCCCAGTGCATTGTAACGCGGGAAGTAGCATCCCTTTATAAAAGATATTTTCGGTCGCCGCGCGTGAAACGGGATTATGAAACGACGAATTCTGCAAGACCCCGTTGGGTTGGAC
>JAITQH010000019.1 GCA_031288985.1 Candidatus Methanoplasma sp.
GATGCTGCCCACGACGTCGTCGCGCGCCATAAGCAGCGCCTGCGGGACCTCCGACTTCGTGGAGACGTTCTGCAACGTGGAGCTCGACGCACAGACGCTGAAGAAGATAGCCGAGGAAGTGGGCGGAGTCCTGGCGTGGGGCGGTTCGATGAACCTCGCCCCCGTCGACGACATGGTGATAAGCATAGAGCACCCGCTGGGAATAAACCCGAGGGCGCAGATGCTCGCATCGATCCTCAGCAAGAAGCTGGCCATAGGGGCGACGCACCTGGTGGTGGACATACCCACCGGCGCCGGGGCCAAGGCGCCGACGATAGAAGTGGCAAGGGCCTACGCCAGAGACTTCATGGATCTGGGCGAGAAACTGAATCTGCACATAGAATGCGCGATCACATACGCGGATCAGCCGGTGGGAAGCGCCGTGGGTCCGATACTGGAGGCCAGGGAATGCATCCGCATCCTGGAGGGCGAGAAGCATCCTTCCAGCGTGATAGAGAAGGCGTGCGAGATAGCGGGCATGATCCTGGAGATGGGAGGCATCCCGGACGGGAGGGAGAAGGCCGGAGAGATACTGTCGTCGGGGGCCGCCCTGAAGAAGTTCAGGGAGATAGTCGGCGCCCAAGGCGGGGATCCCAACATAAAGTCATCCGATCTTGCGCCGGGAGCGTTCACGGCGGACGTGATATCCACCAAAGCGGGATACGTCCACTCGATCAAGAACAAGGACATAGTGTCCATAGCGAAGGCCGCCGGCGCGCCGGCGGACAAAGGCGCAGGTCTGCTGATATACAGGAAGAGAGGACAGAGGGTGGAGAAGGGAGATCTTCTGTTCAGGATATACGGGGACAATGCGGCAAAGGTCGACCGCGCCAAAGAACTCTCCGCCAAGTACAAGCCCATCGAGATCGAAGGGATGCTGCTCAACAAGATCACGGCGGCAAAGGCGCGGTAAGATGAAGGCGCTCTGCTTCACGGTCGATCTCGACAGGGATGCGAACATTCCGATCCCCGGAAAGGCGGCGGCCGGATCCTTCGACAGAGGGGACGGCGCGGAGCCGAGGTTCGAATCCTCCGAGAAGGGGCTCGGAACCCTGTTGGACATCCTGAGCGGCATGGGAGCGAGGGCAACGTTCTTCGCCGAAGGAAGGACGTTGGAGATGATATCTTCCAAAGGCCTGTCGAAGCACGAGGTCGGGGTGCACGGATACGATCACGAGGATCTGACGTCCCTGAGCGGCCACGATCTGCGCGTGTGCATGGGCAGGGCCGTCGGATCGGTCTGCAGAACGATCGGCAGGCGCCCCGTGAGCTTCCGCGCCCCGTACATGAAGATCGACGACAAGGTCTTGGAAGCTCTCCCCGAATTCGGCATAAGGTGCGATTCTTCGATGTACGCGCCGCTTAGCGAGTCGCCTATGCCCCGCAGGCTTCCCTGCGGAGTCACCGAGATCCCCGTGCCGGAAGGATCGGATCCCTCAGGAAAGAAGATCGCCGCATACCTTTGGCCGATGCATGAGGGCAAGAGGCGGCCGGAGGAATACGTCAGAATGGCCGCCGCGGTGAAGGAGGGGGTGTTCGTCCTCGCGACGCACACATGGCATATGGCCGAGTCGCTGAACGGAGGGATAATGGATCCGAACGCAGTCCGCAGGAACGCCGAGGACGTTCAAAAGGTCATAGAAGAGGTAATAGGATTGGGGTTCGAGCCGATGACCGTGTCCGAGGCCTGCGTGAAATGAGCGTCTGCGCCGCCGCCGTTCTGTTTTTCAGCCGCCTCCTCACACATCCAAGCGAGGCTCCTCTGTGCTGTACGGAGATCGGAGCTCCCAAAGATTTTTCGAGCACAGCGGCCGCAATGGTAGGAATAATATAATAGCGCACCCTACGAACCCGACATATGACGGGAGCCAGGCTCATTCTCGGGAAGGACGTGTCGGAGAGCATATACTCCGAGCTCAGAGTCAGGATACAGGCGCTCAAAAACAACGGAACGACCCCCGGCCTGGCGGTCGTCCTGGTCGGAGACGATCCGGCCTCTCAGGTCTACGTCAGAATGAAAGGGAAGATGTGCGAGGAACTGGGAATGAGGTCGCTGACGATAACGCTCCCGCCCTCCGCGACCCAAGAGGAACTGTTGGCCAAGATCGGCGAGCTCAACCGCGACCCCGGGATCCACGGGTTCCTGGTGCAGCTTCCTCTTCCCGGACACATGGACGAGGAAGAGGTCATAAACGCCATAGATCCGAGAAAGGACGTGGACTGCTTCCACCCTTCCAACGTCGGCAGGATGCTCATAGGAAATCCTGATTTTCTTCCGGCGACCCCGGCGGGAGTTCAGCAGATGCTTATAAGGTCGGGCATAGATACGAGCGGCAGGCATGTTGTCGTGGTAGGCAGGAGCAACATAGTCGGGAAGCCCATGGCGGCCATGATGCTGCAGAAGGGAAAAGGGGCAGACTCGACGGTGACGGTGGTGCATTCGAGGACGAAGGATCTTCCGTCGGCAACGCGTCAAGCCGACATACTGATAGTCGCCATAGGAAAACCGAAGTTCATAACGGCGGATATGGTGAAGGACGGCGCGGTGGTGATAGACGTCGGGACGAACAGGGTCGACGACCCTTCGTCGCCGAAAGGATCCAGACTGGTGGGCGATGTGGACTTCGACGCGGTCAGGGAGAAGGCGTCGGCGATCTCGCCCGTGCCGGGAGGCGTGGGGCCGATGACGATATGCATGCTAATGGCGAACACAGTGGCCGCGGCAGAGATGGCGGCCGAGGTGATCAGATGATAAAGGAATGCGACGAACACGGATACTTCCGCAATGAATCCTGCCCGGTATGCGGGGAGGAAGGGAAGTTCCTGATGAGCGACTACGAAGTCGAGAAAATGGGAAGGCTTATGGCAGGCATCCTGAGGCACGGCAAGTACGACCTGCCCATGGACGGCCAGGGATTCGTGGACATCCGCGACATAATCGCGGTCGCGCAGGAGAGGAACCCGCGCATGAAATGGCTCAGGCCCCACCACATAGAGGCGCTTGTGGAGACCGACCCCAAAGGGCGGTATCAGATATCGGGATCCGATCTCAGGGCGACCTACGGCCACACAATAGAGCTGGATCTCAAACTCCCCACGGACGACATCCCGGCCATACTGTACTATCCGACGACGGAAGAGGAATGCGGCGCCCTGATGGAGGCCGGCATATTCCCCACAGACAGAGCGATGGTCCACCTTTCGGCGACCGCCCGCGATGCGTTCAGGGCAGGCTCGGTCAGATCCGAGGACCCCATAATCCTGGCTGTCGACACGGTCGGATGCATCGATGCGGGCATAGAGATCGGGAAGGCCGCCCGGACGGTGTATCTGTGCGACCAAGTGCCCTCCGAGTTCCTCAGCATTGCCGAGGAGGAAGACGATCCCGAGGACGAAGAGGACTGAGCATGGTCCTTATCCTCCGGCCGGATGAGGTCGAGAAGAAATACGGCAAGCTGTTCTGTCAGGGGTTCCTGACGATGGTCGACGAAGAGAGAGGCGTCGCCCAAATAGTCGAGAAGTGCATAGCGCGGGGGCCCGGCGAGTGGGACGTGGTCAACCGCCGGCGCGCCGGCGGGGTCATAACCAACATCAGGATGGACGGCCAGACGATAGTCATGGACGCCGCGATCGGCGAGAAGGAACTCAACTTCGGCCCCGTCTCCGCCGAACTCGGAGGACAGGGGCTGGCGGCGCTGAAGGTTGACGGAGACAGGGTCATAACCACATGGCAGGGCATAGCCGGGGCCACCGTCGGCATCGGCGCGTGCATAGCGCAGTCACCGGGCGTCATAGAGACCAGATATCCGGACGATTTCAAGATCGGAGGGGCGCACGCCGCACGCGTCGACATCGTCACGCCCAAGACCGTCCGCGTCATAATCGGCATAGACGACACGGACACGAAAGAGAAAGGGGCGTCGTGGGTCACGTCGCTGAAGATGGCAGCCGCCTGCCCGATCGGGACGTTCATAGAACATAAGATAATACAACTCAATCCGAAGGTCCCCAGCAAGACCACCAACTGCTGCTCCACCGCCGTGTCATTCGCGGTCAGGGAGGAGGACATACCCGCGCTGGTGGAATTCTGCGTGGATTTCGTCAAAAAGGAGTCGTTCTCCCAAGGCTCGGCGATGACGGTCTTCAAAGGGCTGAGGATACCGGACGGGCTGAGCGAGTTCGGCTGGAAGGCCAAGAGCATCCTGTTCACGAGGGAGGACGCCGTCAGGGCCGCAGAGGAGAATGGGGTCCAGATAATAGCCGTCACAGGCCTCGCCGGCGTGATAGGGGCCGTTGCCGCCGTGGGATGCTTCGACATGGGCGGCCGGGCGGCCGGGGTCCCCGAGGACTTTGGGTGATCCCATGCACACGCCGAAGGTCATCTCGAAGACCGCATACTCCCAATACGAAAGGAGGCTCACCAAGGAGATAATGGAAGGCCCCGTGCCGAAGCATGTGGCGATCATCATGGACGGAAACAGGAGATACGCCGTCGAGATACTCGAGTCGGGCGTTTCCGACGGCCACAGGAGAGGCGAGCAGAAGATCGAGGAGATGCTCGACTGGTGCCTCAACCTCAAGATCCCGTACATCACGGTGTACGCATTCTCTTCGGAGAACTTCTCCCGCGACAGGGACGAGGTCGACTTTCTCATGGATCTTTCCGAGGCCGCCCTTTACAGGATGGCGGACGACCCCCGCGTGCATGAGAACAAGGTGCGCATAAGGGTCCTCGGCAGTCTGACGGACCTGCCCGACAAAGTGCAGGAGGCCATAGAGTACGCGGACGCACGCACCGCAGGCTACTCCGATTACAGTTTCAACGTGGCCATGGCCTACGGAGGCCGCCAGGAGATATTGGCCGCCGTAAGGAAGATCGCGGCGGAGGTGAAGGACGGGAGGCTGGAGATCGCCGACATATCCGAGGACAAGTTCTCAAGCCATCTGTACACCTACGACATGCCCGATCCCGACCTCGTTCTGCGCACTTCGGGAGAGATCCGCATATCCAACTTCCTCCTGTGGCAGATGGCCTACTCCGAACTGTATTTCACGGACGTGTACTGGCCGGGCTTCAGGTACATAGACTTCCTCAGGGCGGTGAGGTCCTTCCAGCAGCGCGTGAGGCGCTACGGGGTCTGACGGCATGGACGACATAATCTTTCTCCACGCCCCGAGCGTCTACGACTTCAGGAAGAGGCCGATATTCTACGGACCCGTGAGCGACGTCATCCCCTCGTCGCCGGTGTTCGAAATGTACCCCATAGGGTTCATGACCATATCCGCCCATCTCGAAGCGGCCGGATTCCGTACAAGGATCGTCAATCTGGCGGTCCAAATGCTCGCCGACCCCAAGTTCGACGCCGAGAAGAAGATCGGGAAGCTTGACGCCGATGTTTTTGCCATCGATCTTCACTGGATGCCGCACGCCCATGGGGCGCTGGAGGTCGCAAAGCTGGTCAAGAAGCATCATCCCGAGGCGAAGGTCGAACTCGGAGGGCTGACGTCGTCCTACTTCAGAGAGGAGCTGATCCGCAGGCCGGAGGTGGATCTCGTGATGTGCGGGGACGCCACCGAGGAGCCGACCGTACGGATGATGAGAGCTCTCAAGGACAGCGGAGACCTGTCGGAGGTCCCCAATCTGGTGTGGAAGGATGAAGAAGGCAGGGTGCATGACAACGGCATAACCCACTGCCCGGAGTCTCTCGATGAGATAAAATTCGACTACGGCGTGATGATAAAGAACGTCATAAGGCACATGGACGTCAAAGGTGCGCTCCCTTGGCACGGTTGGGACAAGGTTCCGCTGACCTCCGTGTTCACAGTGCGCGGATGCTCCCTCAACTGCGCCGAATGCGGCGGATCCAATTACGCCAACAACCGCGTCGTGTGCAGGAAGAGGCCTGCCTACAGAAGCCCCGAGAAATTGGCGGAGGACATGGAGACGATCCAATCATATCTCGGGACCCCAATATTCATAGTCGGAGACCTGAGGCAGCACAGCACAGGCTACGCGGAGAGGTTCCTGAAGGAGGTAAAGGATCGGGCCATAGGAAATCACGCGGTCATAGAGCTGTTCGGAGGAGCGGATCGCGAATATTTCAGGATGCTTGACCATGCCTTCGACGGAGGATGGAGCATAGAGTTCTCCCCGGACTCCCATGACGAGAAGGTGAGATCCGCGCTGGGCAAAGGATACACCAATTCGGAGATCGAAAGTTCGATATCCTCCGCCTTTGAGAGCGGATGCTCAAGATTCGATCTCTTCTACATGACCGGCCTCCCATTCCAGACCAGGGAATCTGCGCTGGACAGCGCGAGGGCCGCCGGAGGATTGTGGGATCTCGTCGGGAAAGATGACCGTCTCTTCATATACAACGCGCCCTTCGCGCCCTTCGTGGATCCGGGCAGCAGGGCGTTCGAAGATCCGGAGAAGTGGGGATACAAGTTCTTCGCAAGGACCCTGGAGGAGCACAGGAGGCTGCTGGAAGGGCCGTCCTGGAAGCATGTGCTGTCCTACGAGACGAAATGGATGACCCGCGGCAACATAGCCGAGACGTCCTACGACGCGGCCTTGGAACTCGCCGCCGCCGAGTTCGGAGCCGGCCGCATATCCAAAGACGCGTTGGACTCCCGCAGGGAAAGGACAGAGGTCGCCCGCGGCCTGATGCATAAGATAGACAGTATACTGACCATTGCGGACGCCGATAAGAGAGAGGCGGAGCTGTGGGGGATCAAAGAGGAAGGGATGCGCCTGATGAACTCCACCGTGTGCGACAAAAGGGATCTGGACTGGGATGCCAAGTCCGTGTGGAGGAACTCTCCGAGGATGCTCTCCGGCCTCCTCAGGTCGGCGATCCGCCGCACATGATCATTTTCCGCTCATCTCTTTGGAACGTTCGATGGAGGCGGCCACCGCTTTTCGGACCAATTCCTCGAATCCTCCCGAGTCAAGGATCTTCACGCCCTCGATCGTCGTCCCGCCCGGAGAGCACACATTATCGACGAGCGCCTCGGGCGTCATTCCCGCCTCAAGGGCCATCTTCCCTGCGCCGATCAGGGACTGCGCCGCCAGCTTCGTTGCGGCCTCCTTGGTCAGGCCCGCGTCCGTGCCGGCCCTGACGACCCCTTTAAGAAACATGTATACGAACGCCGGCGAGCTTCCGGACACGCCCGTGACCGCGTCGATGTCCTCTTCGCGGACCTCTTCGGCAAGACCTGTGGCGGAGAATATCCTCTCCACGAGTCTGACATCGTCATCCGTGGCGTTTCCTCTCGCAAAACCCGCCGCTCCCTCAAGCACTGCGCAGCAATGATTGGGCATGACCCTAACTATTCTGCTGTCTGGCACATATGAACTCAGAGTTTCGATCGTGATCCCGGCGGCTATGCTGATCAGAAGGTGATCCTTTCCCAGCCTCAATCCCTCGTCCTCGAACAGCCCTTTCACGTGCTTCGGTTTAACGGCAAGCACAAGGACCTTGGCCAGACGCGCCACTTCGTCTGCGCTTTCATACATCGCGACGCCGAGGCCGGAAACCCTCTTTCTGGTCTCTTCGGACGGGGCGCAGGCGGCGATATCCTCCTTGGGATACACCCCTCTGGCAATAAGGCCCCTTATCATCGCCTCGGCCATTCTTCCTGCGCCTATGAACCCTATGGATGCCATGCTCCGCCCTTAAACGATGCACGGTTAATAAGCTGTCGAACCCCCCTCTTTCGCGCGTCATGCCCAACGCGCGTGAAATCGCGCGAAATGTTGCGTGAAACGTTATATATTACAGAGGTTATCGCGCCTACAATGTCACTAGTTGTGTACTACATGCCATTGGTCATCGTGGGCATTATCGCCCTCGGTTTCGCGCCGTTGTCATGGATGGTATCCAGGTTTGTGAGACCTACCAGACCGACGAGATGGATGGAGTCTACATACGAATGCGGTTCAGAACCTATCGGAGATGCTCACGTACAGTTCAAATTCCAATATTATGCATTTGCATTGATTTTTGTTGTTTTTGACCTTGTCGCAACGTTCCTCATGATATGGGCCGTTGCCTTTTCCGGTCTTTCGACCATGGCCACCGTATGGATGCTCCTCTTCCTTGGGATATTGATCCTCGGAGTGGCTTACGCTCTCAAAAAGGAGGAAACAGTATGGATATGAGTCTCTACCCGCATGCCGTTGCCATGAGCGCAGAGGAGTTCACCGCATGGTCATCCGCCATGATCAACGACCTCCTCAGCGCAGGAACGAAGAAGACCGTCGACAAGCTGACCGGGCCCATATGGTCCTGGGCCATGAAAAATTCCATGCACCCTCTCCACTGGGGGCTTGCCTGCTGCGCCCTTGAGATGGCCGCGGCGTCGGCTCCGCGTTTCGACGCAGAGCGCTACGGAATGATATACAGGTCATCGCCCAGGCAGACCGACATACTTCTCGTGAACGGCTGGATCTCAAAGAAGATCCGTCCCTCGATAAGGCGCCTCTACGAACAGATCCCCAACCCGAAATGGGTCGTGGCGATGGGAGAGTGCGCGATATCGGGCGGTCCGTGGTACGATTCGTACAACACCGTCCAAGGCCTTGACCAGATCGTCCCGGTGGACATCTACATACCGGGATGCCCTGCGAGGCCCGACGCCATGATCGACGGCTTCATGCTCCTGCAGAAGAAGATCGACGATTACTTCAAAAGAGGCGTGTTCCTGGAGGACTGAGTATGGCCGAAACATTGCAAAACCCGACCGTCGGGCAGATCACGGAGCATCTGCGCAACAGGTTCGGAGACAAAGTGGCCGTGACCAAGACCGAAGAGAGAAGGGTCTACGCAAAAGTGAGGAAAGAGGATGTCTTCGACGTATGCAGGTTCATACACGACGAACTCACCTTCGAGCATGCGACCTCGGTGCTTGGAAACGACATGATAGACCGCCTGGAAGTGGTCTACCACCTGTCGAACTACTACACGGGGACGATGATCGAGCTCACGGCGGACCTCCCGCTCGACGATCTGCACATAGAGTCCGTCTCATCGATATGGAGCGGAGCCAACTGGCATGAGAGGGAGACGTACGAGCTCTTCGGGATCGTGTTCGACAACCACCCCAAGCTGGAGAGGCTGCTCACGCCCGACACGTACGAGTTCCATCCCTTCAGAAAATCATATAAATTGAGGGGGCAGCCCTGATGACCGATGAAAAACAGAGCGTATGCATCGACTGCGGAACGGCGGACACGGGCAAGATGTGGGTCATCATGGGCCCTCAGCATCCGTTCTCCCACGGTCTCTGGACCCTGAAGGCCCAGATAGACGGAGAGATAGTGACCGACGCGGAACCCATAGTGGGATATCTGCACAGGGGCTGGGAGAAGGAATGCGAGAACAGGACATATCCCAAGATAATACCTATGGCGGACCGCTTATGCTACGCCGCGTCGATGACGTACACCCACCTGTACTGCCTGACAGTAGAGAAGGCGCTGGGCATCGAGGTCCCCGACAAGGCCAAGTACATAAGGATGGTCGGGGACGAGATCTGCCGCATACAGTCGCACCTGATGTGGCTGGCGGCCGTGGGGACCGATCTGGGAAACCTGACCGTGTTCCTTTGGGCGATGAGGGAGAGAGAGTACTTCATGGACCTCAACGTAAGATTGTGCGGGGCCAGGATGACCACGAACTTCCCCCGCATCGGAGGGGTCAGGAACGACACCACCGAGCTTTTCGACAGAGACATACTGAGATGCATCGACCTTTTCGAGAAATCGATCTGGGACACCATCTCGCTCATCGATGACTCTTCGATATTCATATCCAGGATGAGGGGCACCGGCTACCTGACAAGGGAGCAGTGCGCCAACCTGGGGATCACAGGGCCCGCAATGAGAGGCACAGGAGTCGATTTCGACGTGCGCCGCGATGACCCTTACTCCAACTACGACAAGGTGGACTACGAAGTGCCCGTGCTCAAGGACGGAGACTCGTACGCCAGATATCTTGTGAGGATAGAGGAGATGTTCCAGTCCTGCAAGATCATCAAACAGTGCATGCAGAAGATAGGCGCGCTCGGCAAGAACGCGCCGTACAGGCTCAAGACGCCGTCGAATGTGCCTGCGGGCAGGGCGTTCGCAAGGATCGAGGATCCCCGCGGAGAGTCCATGATGTATCTGGTGGCCGACGGCACCGACAAGCCCTACAGGCTCAAGGTCCGCAGCCCGATATTCACCAACGTGTCGGCATCCAAGCCGCTGGTCCAGGGAAGCAGAATCGCGGATGTGCCGGTCATCATGGCTATGATCGACATGTGCCTCGGAGAGACGGACAGGTGAGAAAATGGCATACAGCAGCATTCTCAACTTCATAACCTTCGACGACCCGACGGCGAACCCGTTCTACCCCTTCGGAGGGGCATACAATCTCCCCTTCGACATATCCTACAAGCTGTGGGATATAATAGGCGGGCTGATCGCTTGGCTGATCAATCTGATACTCCCCGGCAACGAACTGTCCCAGTGGCTGATCTGCGCCGAAGTTTCCAACGCATTTGCGCTGATAATCTTCATGCTGATAATCTTCATAGTGGTGTTCGTGTGCACGCTGCTCTCCCTATGGATGGAGCGCAAGGTGCTCGGAAGGCTCATGGACCGCAGAGGCACAATGATAGGGCTGAAAGGGTTCCTTCAGTGCATCGCCGACGGCCTCAAGACCTTCATGAAAGAGAACGTCATTCCCAAGAAGGTCGACAAGATGACCTACATGTGGACCCTGTCCCTGGTCATCGGCACGTCCGTGCTGATAGCATGCATGGTGCCGCTGTCTCCCAGATGGTTTGTGGTGGACTACGGCACGGGGCTTCTGATAATAATGGCGCTCTTCGCGCTCGCTCCGTTCTTCATACTCGTGTCGGGCTGGGCGCAGAACAACAAATACTCGCTCATAGGCGGCATGAGGGCCGCCGAGCTGATGATATCCTACGAGGTGCCGATACTGATAATGATCGCAACGACCTGCCTGCTGGCCGGAAGTTTCAACATAGGCGCGATCGTTGACGCTCAGTTCAACTCCACGTGGTTCTTCATACCTCAGATAATAGGTTTCATAACCTTCATATTCTGCGCCACCGCCGAGGCGGAGCGCGTGCCGTTCGACATAGCGGAGGCAGAGGCCGAGCTTGTGGAAGGATGGCAGACCGAATACGCCGGAATGAAATGGGGCCTGATCATGCTGGCCGAGTACTTCAGAGGATACGTGTCATGCGCCATGGTCGTCATAATGTACCTCGGAGGATGGCTCATACCCTTCGCTTCGGCCGACATCAACGGGCTGATCCCCGAGATAGTGTTCCTTCTGAAGGCATGGTTCGTGTTCTTCGTGATGATCATACTCAGAGGAGCGCTCGCCCGCGTCAGGACAGATCAGATAGTCAACATCGGATGGAAGGTGTTCATGCCTCTGTCGATCGTGAACCTGGCGATCGTCCTTGTTCTTAAGATAGGAGGGATATACTGATGACCAAGGAATTCCTGGACAAATACCCAAAGAACCCCGCAAGGACCCTTTGGATCATGAAGCCCGTGGTCACGGTGCTCAAACTCCTGTTCAAGACCACTGTGCACAGGCCGGTGACCATTCTCTATCCTTACGAGAAGCTGTGGGTCCCCGACAACTACCGCGGACGCCCCGGACTCAGGTTCGACAGGTGCGTCGAATGCGGCATGTGCGTCAGGATGTGCCCGACGGCATGCATCAAGCTGGTGGACGTCGACGACGACAACGGCAAGAAGGTCAAGAGGCCGCAGATCAATATGGGAAGATGCGCCATGTGCGGATACTGTGCGGAATACTGCCCGGTGGACGCCATGACGGTGACCCCTGAATTTGAACTTGCCGAGTACACGAGGCGCGACCTCATATACGGGCCGAGAAGGCTTGCGTACGACGGCATCAACGAGAATATGGAGATCCACATAGAGGAGACCCTGATCTCGGACATAGAGAACGGCAACCCGGAAAGAAGGATATCGCCCTTCAAGACAGACCGCCCCGTCCTGGAGGCGTCGAAATGCATCAGCTGCAAGAAGTGCGAGAAGGTCTGTCCGGTGGACGCGGTCAAGATGATAGAGCACGGAGTCAACGAGAAGGGCAGGGCGATCCTGTACCCTGAGTTCGACGACGGCCTGTGCATCTGCTGCCGCAATTGCGTGGAGGACTGTCCCAAGGACGCTCTGCATATCAATGAGGTGCTATAATGGAGTTCATAGATGACATTTGGAATGGTTTCTGTGGCGTGACGGAGTACCTCTGGGACAACATGGACCTGGTGGCCTTCGTCGTACTTGCGGCGTTGGCCGTCGCGGCCGCGGTGTACGTCGTGACCGACAAAGAAGTGGTCCACAGCGCATTCTATCTGGCGCTGGTGTTCGTCTGCGTGGCGGTCACCTATTTCTTCCTGGAGGCCGAGTTCATAGGCGTGATTCAGATGCTTGTGTACGTCGGCGCGATAACCATCCTGTTCGCGTTCAGCATCATGCTTACGAGAAGATACATAATGCGCACGGAGGGTGATTCCAATGAATAAGAGGGCGCTTGCGGGGGCCGTTACGGCCGCCGCGCTGCTGGCGGTCCTGATAGGCGCGATCGTTCTCACGGAGTGGGACGACCACGTGACGAACGACTCGCCCGAGGACATACCCTTTGACAACGTCGTCGACGAGAACGGCGACATCGACCGCGGCTCGCTCAACTATGCCCTGTTCGAAGAATACGGCCCGCTGCTTCTGATAGTGGCGCTGCTGATGTTCGGAGCCATGGTGGGCGGCATATGCATAGCGAAAGAGGAGGTCGAGAACGATGATTCCGATTGAGGCCTTCCTGGCGTTCGCGGCGATACTGTTCGCCATAGGAGCGTACGGCGTTCTCGTCAAGAGCAATACGATCGTGGTCCTGATGTGCATCGAGCTCATGCTCAACGCGGCGAACATAAATTTCATCGTCTTCTCGGCGTTCACGACCGATGTCGTGGGGCAGGTATTCGTCATAATGACCATAACCGTGGCCGCCGCCGAGGTGGCCGTGGGGATAGCGATCCTGCTCAACGCCTATAAGACCAAAGGAACGATCGAAGCCGACGGCCTGGCATCGATGAGGTGGTAATAATGTTCATAGAATACACATGGTTAGTGCCTCTGATACCGCTGCTCTGCTTCGCGATAGTCGGTTTCTTCGGCAAAAAGACTCCGGAAGGCGGAGCATACATAGCAATAGCCGGCGCCGCTTTGGCCTGCGTGATCTCGGTGCTCGTTGCATACGAGTTCTTCACTTCGGCGGCATACAGCGATCCGGGCTATGTGACCGCCCAGATCGTCTGGTTCACGCTGCCCGGCGGATACACCCTGCATTTCGGATACTACATCGACAGCCTCGCGTGCCTCATGATGCTCTTCGCGTCGTTCATATCGACGCTGATATTCGTGTACTCCAAAGGATACATGCACGAACAGGGCGTCAAGAAGAGGAGATACTACGCAGAAGTTTCGCTGTTCCTCACGGGAATGCTGGGACTCGCAGTGTCCAGCAACTTCTTGGAGATGTTCATCTTCTGGGAGATAATGGGTCTCTGCTCCTATCTGCTGATAGGATTCTGGAGCTTCAACCACCCCGAGGGCGACGACGCGGCCGATAATGCCGCATCCGCCGCAAAGAAAGCGTTCCTGGTCACGCGTCTGGGCGACGTGTCGCTCATGGCGGGGCTGTTCGTGCTCCTGTACACTTTCGGCAACCTCGACTATGCAAATATGTTCTCGCCTCTCTCGCTGGCGCTGGCGGATCCCAACATGATCCTCATCGGAAGCCTCCTGATATTCGGAGGAGTGATAGGCAAGAGCGCTCAATTCCCTCTTCTCGACTGGCTCCCCGATGCGATGGCAGGCCCCACCACGGTCTCCGCACTGATACATGCGGCCACAATGGTCAAGGCGGGAGTGTACCTCGTCGCGAGGTGCTTCCCTCTCTTCACTCAGGATCCGGTCATAATGCTGTTCGTCGCGGTCATCGGCGGCATCACCGCGTTCTTCGCGGCCACGATGGCGCTCAACAACATGAACATAAAAAGGGTGCTGGCATACTCCACCCTGTCCCAGTTGGGATATATGTTCCTCGCGCTCGGCACCGGCGGATACCTCATGGCCCTGGGCCTCAAGAATCTCGACCACCATCTGGTGATAGCCGGCGCCGCGGGATACGTGGCAGGGTGCCTGCACATGGTCAACCACGCCTTCTTCAAGGCGCTGCTTTTCCTGGGATCGGGTTCGGTAATACATGCCGTGGGAACGGAGGACATGCGTCTGATGGGAGGCCTCAGAAAGAAAATGAGGATCACGTCCCTGGCGATGCTGTTGGGTTCGCTGTCGATCGCGGGATTCCCGTTCTTCAGCGGGTTCTGGTCAAAAGAACTCATACTCGAGACGGTCATGCATGCCAGCGACTACGGCACGGAAGGATACATCTTCAGCATACTTTGGATGCTTGGCGTGGTCACGGCGTTCATGACCGCATTCTACATGTTCAGGATGTGGTACATGACCTTCGGCGGCAAGCCCCGGCATGCAAGCGAGCACTGCCACGGCGAGTCCCCCGCAAGCATGACCGCCCCGCTCATGGTGCTGTCGATATTCGCGGTCGGGTTCGGATTCACGATACTCTTCGGCTTCGACTCACTGATATCCATAGGGGTGGATCATACCAACGCCCTCGTGGTGGGCGGCGGAGAGGCCAAAGGATTCGAGTACTTCACCGATATATTCGAGAGCATCTACACCTACCTGACGGTAGCTCTCGTGCTCATTGCGATCGGCATTGCGTATGTTCTGTACAACAAGAGGGAGTTCAACCCCGCGAAGTTCAGCGGAGACGAGAAGTCCGTGCTGTACACCGCGCTCACCAAAAGATGGTGGTTCCCCCAGCTCTACAACCAGATCGGATGGAAGCTGGGATACGGCATCGCACGCGGCGTGGACTTCGTGGACAGGCAGATCATCGACGGGACCGTGAACGGCCTCTCGGCCGCTGTGACCGGCGGAGGAGAGATCCTCAGCAAAGGCCAGAGCGGAGACGTAAGGAGATACACGGGAGTGGTGACGGCCGGGATAGTCGTGCTGTTCATCGGCATCCTTGCGATCTTCTGGTACATGGAGGGGATTTAAGTGTTCTTTGACATACCCTTCGAGGTGCCTTACCTGCTGACCCTGCTGTTGGTCATACCGCTGGTCGGCGCGATCCTGACCCTGTTCATGGGCGGAAAGAGGGAAAAGTACGCGAAATACGTCGCAGGCCTGTTCTCAGGCGTGACCGCTGTCCTTGCATCCCTTCTCCTGTTCACCGCCGACGTCGGCGTGTACAACGAAAGCTACACTTGGATAGAGACGATCGGCCTGAAGATGTCATACATCCTGCAGGTCGACGGACTCAGCATACTGATGGTGTTCCTGACGGGGCTGCTCGTGTTCATGGTCACGCTCTTCTCTTCCAAAGAGAGCAACAGGCCCAACTACTTCTTCGCCCTGATGTTGGCGATGGAGGTGGGCCTGATGGGAGTGTACATGTCCGCGGACTACTTCCTCTTCTACATAATGTGGGAGGTCACCCTGATCCCGATGTACTTCATGATATCGTGGTACGGAGGCCCCAGGAGGCACTACGCCGCCATCAAGTTCTTCATCTACACCCACGTGGCAAGCCTGGTGATGCTGATAGGCATATTCGCCCTTGTGTTCCAGGCTGCGTCCGGAGGCGTTGCGGACTTTTCGTTCGCGGCGGTGCTCGCGGGAAGCTTCAGCGAGACCTTCCAATCTTTGGTCTTCCTGCTGCTGTTCTTCGGGTTCGCCGTCAAGATGCCGGCGGTCCCGTTCCATACTTGGCTGCCGGACGCGCACACAGAGGCGCCCACGGCCGGATCCGTTCTTCTTGCGGGAGTCATGCTGAAGATGGGTTCGTACGGCATAATCAGGGTGTGCCTCGAGGCCACCCCCGAAGGGGCCGCGCACTGGCAGTCCCTCATGATAGCGGTAGGACTGCTTGCGATCGTCTACGGCGCGTATGCCTGCATAGCGCAGAAGGATCTCAAGAAGATGGTGGCGTTCTCGTCCATCAGCCACATGGGAATGGTCATGCTCGGCATAGCCTGTCTGTCTGAGATAGGCGTTGAATGGGCCATATTCCAAATGTTCGCGCACGGTCTGATAACAGCCATACTGTTCATGATCTGCGGGATGGCGGGGCACAACATCGGCACCAGAGAGATACCGCTGCTCGGCGGCATAGCAAGCAAGATGCCGGTGTTCGCGGGATTCATGATGTTCGGCTTCATGGCGTCCCTGGGGCTTCCGGGCCTCATCGGATTCTGGGCTGAGTTCGGAATAATATTCTCATTCTATGAGTACGGCGCGGCCAACAGCATGATATGGGTGATCGTATTCTGCCTGCTGTCCCTCCTGCTCACCGCAGGCTACTACCTGTGGGCGATGCAGAGGACACTGTTCGGCAGACTCACGGCCAAAATAGACCTGTCCCACATACACGACGTCAGCAGGGTCGAGTCGATAGCTATGGGCGCCATATGCGCATTCATATTGCTTTTCGGCTTCTGGCCGGACGCAGTGCTGGGGTTCATAGAGCCGTATGTTCAGGGTCTGACTTCCCTCGGGGTGATCTGAGATGGACGCAACGATTATAACAGACCTGTTCGGAGAGTTCACTCCGATCGTACCCATGCTGATAATGCTCCTGGGCGCGCTGATAATGCCTGCGGTGACCTTCGGATCCAAGAGGAGGAATGCAGTGACCGCGGCGGCGCTCGTCGTGATCGCCGCCTCCGCCGCAGTCAACATCGTCCTTCTGCTGGCAGACTACACCGGGACGTATGCCGAACTGTTCGAATACGACGCGTTCGCCGGCCTGATGGTGCTGCTGTTCCAAACAGTGGCGTTCCTGGTTACCTTGGTGTCCGCTTCCAGCACAGAGACCACGAGGCTCCACTTCGGGGCCTTCAACGCTCTCCTGCTGGCCGCCACTACCGGAATGATGTTCGTGGCCACGGCCAACGATCTCATAACGATCTTCGTCGGCGTCGAACTTGCGAGCATAACCTCGTACCTCCTCGCTGCAATGAAGAGGAACGACCCGAGGGCGTCCGAGGCGGCCGTGAAATACGTGATCGTCGGCGGAATGTCCACTGCGATAACCATCTACGGCCTCAGCATGCTCTACGGAGTGGCAGGCACCACGAACATCGAGGAGATAGCCGTCGCCCTTTCCACTCAGGGATTCTCATGGGCGTTCGGCATCGCGCTTGTAACGATGATCGCGGGATACGGATTCAAGATCGCGGCGGTCCCGTTCCACATGTGGGCGCCCGACGTGTACGAAGGATCATCCACCCCCGTGTCCGCGTTCCTGGCGACAGGATCCAAGAAACTCGGGATCGTGGTCTTCTTCAAGATCTTCCTGATCCTCTTCGTCGCGGGAACGGCGGTCGCATCCTTTGCCACCGAGGAAGTGCAGTATGTCTTTGCGATAATCGCGGCGCTCACGATGACCGTGGGCAACGTGGTCGCAATAGCGCAGAACAACATCAAGAGGATGCTGGCGTACTCAAGCATAGCCCAGGCGGGATACATACTCATAGTCCTGGCCGTGATGAGCGAATACGCTCTGGCGGGAGGCCTCTTCCACATGTTCACCCACGTGTTCATGAAGGGCGGGGCGTTCCTCGTGGTGGGCGCGCTCATATGCGCGGGCGTAGGCGAGAAGATCTCCGACTACAGGGGCCTCGGCAGGAGGGCGCCGTTCCTGGCGTTCGCCATGCTGCTGTTCCTGTTCTCGTTGGCAGGCATACCTCCGCTGGCAGGCTTCACATCGAAGCTCATCCTGTTCTCGGCGACAATATACGACGGCAACGGGGTCATGACCCAGTGGATATGGCTGGCGTTCATCGCCATCCTGAATTCGGCGATATCGCTGTACTACTACGCAAGAGTGGTGAAGGCGATGTATGTTGAAACGGGAGACTCCGAGAAGATAAAGGTGCCAAAGGCGTTCACGGCGGCGATCGCGATCTGCGTCCTGTTCACCATTGTCCTTGGAGTGTATCCGCAGCTGATATTGGACTTCTGTTCCGATGCGGCGGCCGCGCTCTTCGGATGAAACCTCTTCCCATCCAAACCTCTTTCCTTTATTCTATTTGAGAAGTATTAAGTAGATTCTTAACATCGGTGTGATGATGGATGCATCATGGTATTCTTCAGTGTCGAACGACCTTAAAACGGTCGAGGATATCATGAAAGATGTCACAAGATCCGAGAATCCCGAGCTCACGGAGATATGTTCTTATGTTTTGGGCGCCGGAGGCAAGAGGGTCAGACCCGCCATGTGCCTTCTGGCGTTCAGGGCCTGCGGAGGAACGGACGCGAAAAAGGCGGCCGACATCGGTGCGGCGCTGGAGATAATCCATAACGCCACCCTCGTCCACGACGACATCAACGACGGGGGAGACCTCAGGCGCGGCGCGAAGGCGGCGTACAAACGCTATTCCATAGGCAAATCAATAGTCGCCGGGGACTACATGTTCGCGCTGGGATTCAAACTCGTTGGGTCGGCGTCCCGCGAGGTCGTCGACTATCTGGTGGAAGCTTCCGCCGCCATGGGTGCAGGCGAGTTCAACCAGAAGGAATACGAACGCGACGCACGCGTCACAGAAGATTACTACATGAAGATAATCGAAGGCAAGACCGCCCGCCTCATAGAGTGCGCCGCCAAGTCCGGCGCTTTCCTGGCCGGCGCAGACGGCGAGGTCGTCGAGGCATTGGGGCAGTTCGCTTACAACGCGGGCATGGCGTTCCAGATCGTCGATGACGCACTGGACGTCGCAGGCGACGAATCCGCCACAGGCAAGAACATAGGCGGCGACATGATGGAAGGGAAGCCCACACTCCCCATCATATACGCCCTGCAGGATCCCGCGGCGGGAGAGAGGATCAGAGAGATATTCGAATCTCCTTCGCTCGAGTGGTCGGACGTAAGGGAAGCAATAGCCCTGATAAAAAAGACCGATGCGATACCGCGGTGCCTGGACAAGGCGAAAAGCATCATAAAGGACTCGGCGCGGCTTCTGGACGTGCTCGCCGACTCCGAATACAAGAGAGCGCTCATCGGCTTGGCGGAGTACATCGCGGACAGGGACAGGTGACCATGTCGGAAAGGATCAGGACGGACATCCTCATTGTCGGTTCCGGCCCCGCAGGAAGCACCGCCGCGAGATTTGCGGCAGAGAGAGGCGTCAGGACGACGTTCATAGAGAGAAGGGCGGAAGTAGGCACGCCGGTCAGATGCGGAGAGCTGGTGCCGTCAGACGACGAGATCGGGGGCATGTTCCCCGCGGCGGAGGACATCGCGCGGCTGTTTGACATGCCCGGAAACCTTCGCGTTCGGAACATAGAGGGAATAGGCCTCACCGACCCCAAAGGCCGACGCACGCTGCTGGATTTCACGGGTTATTCTACGGATCGCGACAAATTCGACCGCCACTTGGCGTCGGAAGCCGTAAAGGCAGGCGCCGAGCTGATCAAGAACTGTCAGTTCAAAACCATAAAGGACGGCCTTGCGGCCACCACCTTGGGGGATATAGAGTACAAGGTCATCATAGGCGCGGACGGCCCGGGATCCCGTGTCGCAAACGCTCTGGGACTCCCCAAGAACATGCATCCGTATCCGGCTGTGACGGCTCAGGCCAAAGGGGACTTCGACCCATATGTGGAAATGTTCTTCGGAGGCATAGCGCCCGGGGCGTACGGTTGGATAATCCCCAAGGCCGGACAGGCCAACGTCGGGGTTGGATTCTCGCCCAAGTTCGCCAACGGCACCCTCGGCGAATACTTCGATGCATTCACCCGCAGGCACGGCCTTGACGCGGCGTCCAAGATGCACGGCAAATACGTCCCGAGCGAGGGCATGGCGTCCAAGCTCGCAACGGACGACGGCATGATCGTCGGCGACGCGGCGGGACAGGTGATATCGGTCAACGGAGGAGGCATACCTCTTGCGCTCATAGGCGGAAGGGCATGCGGCCTGGCGGCGGCC
>JAITQH010000102.1 GCA_031288985.1 Candidatus Methanoplasma sp.
TGAGGCGTCAGGCGGGAACGAATGTCGCCCGGACAAGCCAAAGATCCGCATCCAATGTCTTGTCGGGACTCAGCGCGGAAGGCAGGATCTCGGGCGGACACTCCATTATCAGAACCCCCGCCGTCACCTTCCACTCCCCCGTGTCCTTCCCGATGAGCCTTGTGAGTCCTGCGACGTTCGTGCTCACATGCACCCCGATCTTGGTCTGCGGGAAAGAGTCGATGTTCCTGAGGAATTTTGGGGTCTTGATGCCCGTGTAGACCGTGACCCCGAGATACACGTTCTCGGTGAGGACCATCTTCGGATTCAGACCGTACGGGTTCTCCATGTTGAACAGCAGCGCTTCGATCTCTCCGACAAGGTACTTCAATCCCTCTTCAATGAGTCCCGAATCGATGAACAGTGCGATCCTCATCCCCCCGCACATTGTGGAAGTGGCATCGGTGATGTCTATCGAAATGAAGACCGAAGCCTCGATTATCATTCCGGCCAACATCTCTATCGCAGTGTCGATCGCATCCTGTATCGCCATCTTGAAGAACACCGACAGGTCGTCCAGGCTCTTCAGGGTGCCGAGCTTCCCCATGGTCTTGACCGCCGACTCCTTGAAGATGTTCAGCAGCTGGGCCTTCATCATGTTGCCTCCGATGACGCCCCCGCCGTTGGCCCCTCCAGGGGTTCCGGGAGCGAACACCCAATCCATGGCGCCGTCCGCCGCCCTCTGCCAAGTGTCCGCGTTGTTCCCTGAATCCTTCTTGGATGGAGTCTTGTCCACCGTCTCTCCGTTAGGGGACTTCAGGATCACGCACTCTCCCGACGAAAGGAGGGACGAACCCGCATTGTTGAGGAACGATCCCGGGAGATAGATGACCTCCCTCTGTTTCGGCGTGAGCGTCAGGTCGGATATGGTGTAGATCTTCTTGTCCGGCCCGGAACCCGCCGAGATGGTGTATCCCGCGAGATCGACGGAGGAATATGTGGCGTTGTAGATCTCGACCCATTCGCGGCCTTTGTCGTCTCCTTCCGGGTTCAGTTCGAACTCGTTGACAAGGATCCCCGTCTCGAAGGGTATGTTGTACTTCACATTTATTCCCGCATCCACGGATGCCTTGAGTCCTGCGATCGGCAGAGGGATGTTCGACAGCATCATCGACAGGGCGGGGATGTCCCCCAGCGAAAACTCCGTCTGCCGGTATTGCACCAGATCCGGAAGAACCACGTCGAACTTGGTCCCCTTGACGACTCCCGACATCGAGATCATGTGCCCCGACGCCTTCATGACGGGATCCACATCGGCCTTGACGGACCAACCGTTCCCGGCGATCGACATCCCGCCCGTCAGCAGCATCTCCTTGCCTGAGCCGGAACCTCTCTGTTTGATGGTTATGTGCCCCGATATCGACAGCTTGTCGAACTTTCCGCCCAGTTCCACGGTCAGGAGCGTCTTGGTGTTGTTGACCCATGTGTTCATCTTTGTAGTGAACGTTATGGTGAATCCCATGAACGAGAATCCGACGCTTTGTTTGGACAGATCTATGCCGACAAAGGTCTGCACATTCTCCACGGCCTTCTCCAACACGGAATTGAAGAAACCGCTCAGTTTGTCCTCTATGAATTCCTTGATCTTCTCAAGAGGGTCCATAAGGGCGTTGTAAAGCATCTCCACGACCTTTGCGATATACTTGGACAATTCCATGAGCGCCGAGCTCAGGATGGACAAGGCGTCCATGAGCATGGACATTATCTTGCGAAGCGGCTCCAACAAAGGATCGAGGAGCTTGATCAGAACGTTCCACGCGTCCGTGAGAAGGGTGTTGCTTGCTTTGTAATCCCTCACTCCCGCCAGCCCCCATCCGCTGTGAACCGTGATCTTCAGATCGAGATCCACTGCGGCGGATCCGTTCATGGCCGAGTCGAAACTTCCCATGGCGCCCTCCAATGTCCCTGCGCTCACAGCGGAATATGACAGGGAGTCTGTCAGCCTGACCGAGAACGTGGTTCCGTACGAGGCTCCCGTCCTGTCATTGAATCCGATGTAATGGACGTTGTCTGCGGGATTGTCGTTCGCCCCTCCCACTTTTATCTTCGGATCGAAGGAATGCGTTAGAGACAGCTTCTCCATGCTCACATTGCCCGTTCCGTCGGTCAGAAGGAACCTGTCGCCGGCGGGAAGATCCGTCAGACCGTAATAGGAATTGACTCCGATGTTCTTAGCCGTCTCCTCGCACAGTCCTTTGATGCGAGACGGGATGTCCACCAGCTTATCTTCGATCGTGAGGCCCCCTTTGACTATTGCGGTGCAGACATCCTTTATCAGGCCGCTCTGGCCGCCGGGAACGCTGTTCAACTCGGAGAACCATCCGACCACTCCGTCCACAGTCGTCCTGTATCCCGCGATGCCCGATCTGACGGCGTCGGATGCCATGAGGCCGTCCACGATCTTGGGCACAAGGGTCGGATCCAAGATGGTGCCGTACCTTTTGCCGAGTTCCGACGATACGGACGATTCCAGGGATCTGCGTACATCGCTCTCGAAAGTGTTCACTGCGTAGATGTCGTAGGCGTTCTTCGATATGACCTCGTATATCTTGGCGTAGAAGGGATCGGTTATCGTCTGGGATCCGATGGCGCTGACCATGATCCTCTCCGCGTCGGAACCCCCTCCGTCCAGAGACTCGGACACCATGCGCGATATGGTGTCCATGAACGCCTCTCCGTCGTACGCATCCACTTCGAAGCGTATCGTGTCGAAGGGTTTGGACTGACCGATCTCAACGGCGGCGCGCACTATGATCTCTCTGAACCATTCGCGCAGTTCGTTCGTTCCTGCACGGTAATCGCTTTTGAAATGGGATATCCCGCCCCAGGACATGAGATCCGCCTTGGGATACGGCACGCTGACGCTGAAACCGTCAATGAACAGTTCGCCTCCGCCGACCGCAACGGCTCCCGACGGAATGTTCACGCCGAACGACTTCCCGCTCAACATATACCTGTAGCGATCCTTGTCGTACCCTGCTCCCGACATCACGCCGTCGATGTACGGCGCGGCGGAGAGCCCCTCCCTGCCGCTGAAGAATCCGCTCAGGGAATCGATCGCGTTGGACGCCGCATCGAGCATAATATCCACGGCGGCGCAGATCAGGTTGCCGTAAAAGTAATCGACCCATTTGAGGGCCAGATCGTCCGCCACAGAGATGAGCGCCTGAGAATACATGGCGGAGACGTCCATCTCCGCATACCCGTCCTTTGCCGCAAGCAGGTCGGCAAGGTCCGCTTTCGCGTTCCCGCCGAGTCCTCCTTCGGGAGAGGTCCTGAATGTGAGCGTCTCAATGACGTTCAGCGCGGAGCGGTATGCGGCGTAGACGTCCTCCGAGGTCAGAATGGAGGATGTGCCCATGCTCCCGTATTCGGCCATCGAGCCGTAGCCGTTGAGCACGCGGTACTGCGCCAAGGCGGTAAGCTGATAGGTCATCATCTGAGCCAGCACAGATCCGTCGCCGGAGATCATGCTCTCGAAAAGGGATCCCTGTTCGGCCACCAGCGGCAGGGCGCAGCTTCCGTCTGTGGATATTTCCGTCGTCCGCACCGCACTCCCCGAGTCGGAGACGTAGCTTGCGTCGAAATATCCCGTCGCCTTGAGATAGGAAGGCGTGAAGCCCCCGGAAACGGCGTCGGAGTCCGACATCTTCAGAGGCACGGCGGCCAGGCCCGCTTCGTAACCGTCGAGCGTGACAACGACTCCGCCGTAATTCTTTGGGAACTCCTTTTCCATCCATTCTTTCGCTCTGATCTCGAACGCCGTCTCCCGCGATTCCAGCGTGCCGCCGTCCGGGTCTACGGAAACGGCATACACGATCTCTCCCAAGCCTTTGTCCACATCGATCTCGGTGCGGTCTATCGCCTTTCCGATGGAGAAGATCTCCGCAACCACGTTCTCCGTGTTCTCTGCGCTGTCATTCACCTGCGAGGCCGCGACGCAGTAGGCCGAGGCCGAGACCAGAAGGATCACCGCGATCACCGCGAACGGCATCTGCCCCCTGTTCGATCCGCATATTCTTTTTTTCCGAAGCATCTTTGTCATGCACTGAAATTTTCCGCAGAGCGCATTATAAGAGCGCGACTACAGTTAGCCGATTAGAGGGGTCCCGCGCGGGCGTCAGAACGGCCTGCGCATCGCGCAAAATTAAGGCAAGATTATATAGAACCCGACAAATCTAAGTCTCGGTACCATGACTTCGACGATACGAGATTATGCAGTCAAAAAAGGCCTTCCGAAGCAGACAGAATCAGTCTGTCCGGAATGCGGGAAGATCTTGGACGCCAACCTCTTCGAGAAGGATGGGAAAGTGTACATGGAGAAGACATGCCCCGATCACGGGCGTTTCTGCGACATATATTGGTCGGATGCGGAGCTGTTCCTCAAATCAGAGAAATACGCTCACGACGGCATCGGCCTGCGCAACCCCTTGGACAAGAACCTTCCGCAGGGCGAGAACGTCCATGTATTCATAGACGGCAAAAGGGTGGACATGCTGACATGCACCGCGCTTGCCAATATAGACCTCACGAACAGATGCAATATGAACTGCCCCATATGCTTCGCCAACGCGAACCAGCAGGGGTACGTGTTCGAGCCGGACTTCGACACGGTGTGCGGCATGCTTGACGCGCTCAGGGCGGAAGAGCCCATAAAGTGCACGGCTGTCCAGTTCTCCGGCGGAGAGCCCACGATACACCCGAAGTTCGTGGAGATAATCAAAGCGGCAAAGGACAGAAAGTTCGCACAGGTCCAAGTGGCGACGAACGGCATAGAGTTCGCCAGGAAATACGATCTGCTGAAAGCGGCGTCCGAGGCCGGCCTGAACACAATATACCTTTCATTCGACGGCGTGACGGACGACATCTATCTTCAGGCCAGGGACAGGAAGATGTTCCAAGTGAAGCTTGACGTTCTGGCCAACTGCAGAAAACTGAAGGAAGAGAACGGAAAGTGCCCGTCGATAGTCCTTGTGCCGACGGTCGTCAGAGGCGTCAACGATCACCAGATAGGAGACATGGTGCGTTTCGCGTTCGACAATTTTGACGTCGTCAGAGGAATAAACTTCCAGCCCGTGGCGTTCACCGGCAGGATGACCCGCGAAGAGGTCTCGAAAGGGAGATTCACTCTGCCCGACCTCGTAAGGACGTTCGACGAGCAGACAGGGTTCGCCTCCAAGGACGACTGGTATCCTGTCCCGGTGGTGGCGCCGATATCAGATTTCGCATCCATCATCTTGGGGGAGAGCAAGGTCACGTTCACGACCCATCCCCACTGCGGCATAGCGACATACGTCTTCCTGGATGACAAAGGCAAAGCTACGCCCTTCCCCAGGTTCGTCGACGTGGAAAAGTTCTCAAAGGGCCTGAGCGAGATATCCTCCAAGGCCGCCAAATCCAAATTCAAGAAGCTCTACGCGCTCAAGCTCCTGAAGCTGCTGGACAGCTCCGTCATAGAGGAGAACCTGCCCGGCGGCGTGTCGAAGAAACAGTTCAGACAGATGATAGCGGGAGTCATAAGCGACAAGTCCAAGGACACTCTTGCCGCCTTCTCCTGGAAGATGATGTTCTTCGGCGGCATGCATTTCCAAGACTCGTTCAACTATGACGTGGAGAGGGTGAGGCGCTGCGGCGTCCACTACATCACGCCCGACTGCCAGGTGATCCCATTCTGCGCGTACAACGGCGGGCCGGAGTACCGCGCGGCGATCGAGAAGAAGTTCTCCATTCCGCTGGAGGAGTGGAAGAGGAACAACAAGAAAGGGGCGATCGAATTGGAAGAGGCAATGAACGTGCCCGAAGACCAAAAGGCGTGAGAGGGCGGAAGGAGGAACAACAATGAAAGTAGACGTAGACAAATGCCTGCATTGCGGAGGCTGCGTGGGCTCTTGCCCCGCCAACGCGATATATCTCAACGACTTCGTCCTTGAGTTCAGCGAAAGCTGCACCAAGTGCCGCAGATGCGTCAATCTATGCCCCGTTCACGCGCTGTCCATGGAGGCGAAAGCATGAAGACGTACGAATGCGACGTGGTGGTCGTCGGGGGAGGGCCCGGAGGAAGCATGGCGGCAAAATACTGCTCCCTGGGCGGCCTGAACACCATAATGATCGAGAAGAAGGCGGAGATAGGCTCTCCGCTCAGATGCGCCGAAGGCGTATCCAAGAAATGGCTGGAGGAGGTTGGAATAACTCCCGACCCGGCTTGGATCTGCGCAGACATGGTGGGCGCGGTCATAAGATCTCCAAGCGGCCACACATTCAAGCTCGACGAGAGCAAGGCCGGCTCCGAAGTCGGATACGTTCTTGAACGGCATCTCTTCGACAAGGCGCTGGCAAGGCAGGCGGCCGAGGCCGGGGCCAAGATAATGCTCCGCACGGCGGCCACGGGCGTCATAAAAGAGAACGGAAAGCTCGCAGGGGTGAAGGCGAGAAGCATGGGAGAGGCGATCGAGATCCGCGCCAAGGCGGTCGTCGCCGCGGACGGTTTCGAGTCCCAGCTCGCCAGATGGGCGGGCATAGACACAAGCCTCAAGCTCAATGACATCTGCTCGTGCATCCAATACAGGATGACCAACATCGACATAGACCCCGAGTACTGCGAGTTCGTGATCGGGAGCTCCGTGGCCCCCGGAGGATATCTTTGGATATTCCCCAAGGGCAAAGGCGCGGCCAACGTCGGCATCGGCGTGATGGGCACCCGTTGCAAGAACGGAGAGGCCAAGACCTATCTCGACAAGTTCGTGGCTACGGATCCCAGATTCAGGAATGCGCAGTCCCTGGAGATCGTCGGAGGCATGGTGTCCACCTGCCCCGGACTCGAATGCGCGGTGGATGACAACATAATCTTGGTCGGGGATGCCGCAAGGATCATCGACCCGATAACCGGCGGAGGCATATGCCACGCCTGCAGAACGGGGATGTACGCGGGAAAGGTCCTCGTGGAAGCCGTAAGCAAAGGAGACCTATCCAAAAAGGCGCTCATGCCCTATGAGAAGATGTGGCGCGACAGGATGGAGGACAAGCTTTACAGGAATTGGATGGCCAAGGAGAGGCTCGCGGAGCTTGACGACGCCACCATCGACGAGCTTGTGAAGCTCATCTCCGGGTCTGACATCGAGGAGGTCAACGTCTACAACCTCCTGAGGGTCATAAAAGAACGCTTCCCCAAAGTGGTGGAAGGGTTCGAAGAACTCATCTGAAACGGTTTACGGCCTCGCGGCCGGATCCTTTTTCTTTCATTCTCTGCGCGTGGACACGGTCACGCCTTCCACTCCCGTGCTGACTACGAAGGGGGAGCCTCCCCTGGACAGGATCGCGTCGCAGACCCTCTCGGGGTTGTCGGTCAGCGCAACCATGCTGCCGCCGCCGCCCGACCCGGTGAGCTTTGCGCCGTATGAATAAGGGAGGGACGCGTCCACCAGCTTGTTGAGCTCCTTGCAGGACACGCCCAATATCGACAGCAGCTTGTGATCCTTTGTCATGAGGCTCCCGAGGCGCACGGCATCGTCGCGGCGTATCGCATCCATCCCCTCCAGAGTGATGCGTCCGATCTCTCCCACTATGTCCGCCGCGAATCCGTTCCCGTCCTTGTATTTGCGCACCTTCTCCACAAGCGGCCCCGTGGCCGCCCTGATCCCGGTGTATCCGATGACAAAGGTCATCTTCGGCACATCTATTCCGGCGACATCCCAGGAATGGCCGTTCTTGTTCAGGCTCCACAGCGGTTTGCCTCCGGGCATGTTCAGGGCGACGCCCATCCCATGAGCGGACGCGGACGTGTCCATGGGGCTTCCGCGGCCCTGCGCGAAATACTCCGCCTCGAACGCCTCGCGCGCTATCTCCTTCAGATCGTGGGATCTTCCGTTCATTGCACGCATGGCGGCGGAGAATGCCACCGAAAGCGCCGCCGACGACCCCAGCCCCGATCCGGCGGGTATCCTGCTGTCGGAGCGGACCGATACGGGGATCATGTCGTATCTGGAAAGGATGTTCTTCAGGTGAGGGCTGGAGTTTATGTCGGTGGGTTCGTCGTTCAGGCGCATCTCGGTGTCCCTAGCGACCGTCAGAGTGAGCCTGCGGTTGATGGCCAGGGCTATCGCCGGCTCCCCGTACACAACGGCATGCTCCCCGAGTATCACGAACTTTCCCGGGGCGGACGCAGTTATCGCCGTCATTCGGTAAGACCGTACCCGCTGAGAGTCTCCCTTATGGCTTCGTTGGGAGTGCGTTTGTCAAGGCGCGGCTGAGGCATATCCCACCATGCGTCCTCCGCCTCCGCAAGCGTCTTATGATATGCTTCTTCGCTCTGGAAGTCCGACGGTTTGATGCACGCCAGGGCTTTTTGGTTCTCTTTGAACAGATCCGCTCCGAATCTCTTGTTCGCCAGGGCGACGCCGAGATACATGTCGAACGAGAACGAGACCTCCACGGCCTCATCGACGGAAAGGGCGTCGGACATCAGATCCAGCGTGCCGCTGACCGCCATTTCGAACAGCGCCCTCATCCTTCCCTCTTCCGGTATCTCCATCCTGTCAAGGGTTTCGATCAGATCTCCGTAGCTCAGGTCGCCCAATGCGGCCGCTCTCTTCGGATTCTTTTCGTATATCTGTTTCTCAATGAACTCTTCTTCGGACATCTCAGGCTCGTCTCTTCCGAAAAGGCCTGCATTGGGGTCTTCCTCTGTCATTTCATTCTCTCCTAAGTCTTTTGATAGTGGATTCAAGTATATCCATGCCCGCATTGATCTTCGATTCGTCCGCCGCATAGGAGAATCTGAGATGCCCCTCCCCTCCGGCCCCGAACGCGGAGCCGGGAGTGCATACCAACCCATCCCTAAGCAGCTCTCCGGCGAGTTCGACGGAACTCATGCCGAGGTCGAAGGACGGGAAGGCGTAGAAAGCTCCGCGGGGGGGCGTCATGCTAAGGCCTTTGATGTCTCCGATCCTTTCGGAGATGAGGTCTCTCCTCTTTCTGAACGTTTCGCAGGATTCCTTCAGATATCCGTCCAACTCCGGCAAGGCGTTCAACACTCCGTATTCCGACGGCATGTTGACGCTTGCGCAGACATGATACTGCATCTTTATCAGATCCGGCATGAGGCTCTCGTCCGCGCATATGAACCCCAGCCTCCATCCGGTGACCGCCATCATCTTCGAGAAACTGTTCACCACCACGGCGCGGTCAAGCTTGGACATGAACGAACGGTGTTCGCCTTCGTATATGTAGCAATGATAGACCTCGTCGGAGACGATGGTTGCGCCGCTGTCCTCCGCTATGTCCGAGAGGGCGTCGTAAGACGCCGCGTCCAACACTCCGCCCGTGGGGTTCGACGGGCTGTTCACGACAATGATCTTCGTCCTGTCCGTGATCTTTGCTTTGATGTCTTCGATGTCCGGTTGAAAATCTCCCCCTGTCAGGCCGTAGCCCACGGGTCTGCCGCCCGCAAGCCGGGTCAACGGATCGTACATCACGAAACCGGGGTCGGGCACAAGAACCTCGTCTCCGGGATCGATGAACGCCTGAGCGATCTCCAAGAGGGCGGTGGAGCCGCTGGGGGTCATCATTATGTTTCCCGCGCCCACATTCCCGAAGCGGGAGAACCATTCCGCCACGGCGGCGCGGACCGCAGGAGTGCCTGCAGTGGGGCCGTACTTGTTCTTTCCGGACTCGATCGCCCGTATCGCTCCTTCTTTTGCAGCTTCCGGAGGCGCCAGATCCGGCTCTCCCAGACCGAGGTTGATTGTGTCAGGGCCTGCAAGGTCGAACATCTTCCTGATGCCCGACACAGGTATGGACTCCAGCCGATGCGAGACCTTCATGGCCGGTTATATTCTACCCTGATTATATTGGTTTACATGCGGGCGCACGCGCCGATCGGCCGCGTCGGAAACGAAGAATGGGCCGTCCGCCTTATTCGTTATCATTATCTAATGCGTCCGCCATTAGATGCCATGGTCGGGACCGAGAGGATGGCGTGGGCAGTTCTGGACATCATAGGAATGGTGATCTTGGCGATAGGCGTCTGCGCATACGTCGAGATATTTCCTGTGAATCTGGGCGAAGCCCCGTCGCTGGTGACTATGGGGATTGGTATAGTCTTGATATTTGAAGCATCTGTGTTCATCCACTTGGAGGGCATCAGGATCGCCAGAATTTTGGAAGAGAACGAGAGAAGGCAGTCCCCTCTCCCGTCTCAGATCCCGGATGACTCGGATGAAGGATACATAATCGATTACACTGCGATCCCCCGCGAAGAGCCGACGGATTACGCCGAAGACAGTCCCGCATCCGTCCTTTGGCAGGATGAGGGGGAGTCCGAATACGCGCCGGCCGCAACGCCGTATGCATCATACCATTCCGATGAAGAGGCAGGCGGCGGACCTTCAGAAGAACCGTCGACGGAAGAACCTCAGGAAGGCAATTCCGAGGATTTGGACGGGATCGCCCGATTGGGCGGCTGAGGGGAAAATGAAGAGAGCGCTCAACGCAAACATCCTCTACGGCATCTTCGACTCGGCGAACATGCACAGATGGAACGATCATCTCCGCACCGTCGACCTCACGGAGCTGGACAAGCAGGCCCACAAGGCCGCGATAGTGTGGATCCTTGGGAAATACGAGGAGACGGAGGGCGGCGCGTCGTTGAATTGGGCGGAGATGATCGAACACTCGCTCTTCTCGTTCATACAAAGGATCGCGATGACGGACCTGAAGCCTCAGGTGTTCCACAGGATCGCGGCGGAGAGGATGGACGAGGTGAACAGGTACGTCCTCGGGTATTTCGACGAGAACATCCCCGACGCAGACCCGGGTTTCCGGAAGCGCCTCGAGTCGTACTTTGTCTCCGAGAAGTCGTCCAAAGAGGATGCCGTGATAAGGGCCGCGCACTAGATCGGAAGAGCACACG
>JAITQH010000051.1 GCA_031288985.1 Candidatus Methanoplasma sp.
CGGTCGCCTTGAATTTCTTGTCGGGGAAGAGCGGACGGAGGAGGTCTGTGTACGTGGAGTATCCGATGACCACGTCGGCGCCGCGAATGGCGGCGGCGGCCCTGTGCGTCATGTCTTCCATGCCTCCGGGGCCGAAACCCACGACCGTCAGTCTTCCGGTCATTGCTCTTCCGCCCCCTTTCTGAACATGGTTGTGAAGCTCTTGTCGTAGAGCTTCGAGAGGCCGTATCCGCCGCCGAGGAACCCTCCAACCACGGTCAGGGCGGTCCGGTCTATCTTTTCGGCCTTCACTTTGCCTGCTATATCGGCAAGGCTGCCCAACACCGTCTTCTCGTCGGGCCATGTGGCCTTGTAGACCACTGCCACGGGGGTGTCCGGGGCGTATCCTCCCTCTATGAGGGTCTTGCACATCTCGTCGATGAACCCTATGCTCAGAAATATCGCCATGGAGGCGTTGTGTCTGGCAAGGTCGATGAGCTTCTCCTTCTCAGGCACGGGGGTGCGTCCCTCCATCCTCGTCACGATGACCGTCTGACTTACATCCGGAAGGGTGTACTCCTTCTTCAGCACGGCGGCGACGGCGAGGAACGAACTCACCCCGGGTATGACGTCGAACTCGATCCCCTTCTCTTCCAACCTGTCCATCTGCTCTCTTATGGCTCCGTATATCGCGGGATCGCCGGTGTGCACGCGGACAGTTCTGAGTCCTTCCTTCTCCGCTTTGCACATGACCTCTATGACCTCGTCCAAGTTCATGTACGCACTGTTGTGGATCGTCGCCGTCGGCTTCGCCCCATTCAGGACATCGGGGTTCACAAGAGATCCGGCGTAGATTATCACGTCCGCTTCGTCGATCAGCCTTTTTCCTTTTACTGTTATCAGATCGGGGTCCCCGGGACCCGCACCTATGAAATGTATCATCAATCCGCTCTCCCTTTCTTGACTATAACTGTTGTGAAGTACCCGTACTGTCTCCCCTCTTCTATGGGGCCGACATACTGGCCTTCCATCCCGATGTTGCTTATCACTGTCGCCGCCTTCTTCAGACCGGCGTCATCCAGCAGCCTGACGGCGAGATCCATGTGCCTGCCTGCCTTCATCAGCACTATGTTGTCAAAACTGTCCATCGCGGCGCGTATCTCCTTGGGTTCGCCGTTCATAGACACCACGGCAAGTCCTTCCTCTCCGATGGTGAGCGGCATGCGCGCCTCCGCCGCACCGGAACAGAATGACGGCACCCCGGGGATTATTGTCGTCTCATACCCGCGAGCCTCCATTTCCGCGTTCAGGCGCATGTAGGTGCTGTAAATTGAGACATCCCCCAAAGTTATGACGGCGACGTTCTTTCCGCCGTCCAAGATCGAGGACAGCTTCGCCGCCGCATTGCCGTAGTCGCATACGCGGGCCTTCGTCTCCGAATTCATCCCGAACACCAACTCGACCGTTTCCTTGCGGGACAGGTCTGTTCTCTGCCTCACAATGTCCAGAGCCGTTCCTTTTTCGCCGGGCGTTTTCACCGGATACGCTATGACATCCGCCGCCTCCAAACATCCAATCGCCTTGAGGGTCAATAGATCGGGGTCTCCTGGGCCGACGCCCACACCATACAGCCTTCCCGCCATGATATCATGAGGTCAATACAGTGCAACTATTTAATTGGATAATTAATCCAACTCGGGTCTCTGCGTGCGGATCGGGTCTGTACAGGTCAGGTGCACCAAATGTTGAATGCGGTGCATCGGCCGCAGGTTTCTCTGCGTTTGACAAGCGTGCGCCGAACCCAACACTTATAATTTGGAATATATATCCAATATTGCGTGAGGCTGTGTTTTGAGATCGAACGAGAGCATGTATGCGACGGTTGACGGGAAGAGGCTGCGGTGCGGATACACCACCGGCACATGCGCCTCCGCCGCGTCCAAAGCGGCCGCGATGTATCTGATAAGCGGCGAATGCCCCGACTCCGTGGCGGTGGCGACTCCCTCGGGAAGGGAGGTTGAGATCGAGATCGAGGATCGCCGCCTGGAGGACGGATATGCCGTCTGCTCTGTCAGGAAGGACGGGGGAGACGACATCGACGCCACCCACGGCATCCTCATATTCTCCAAGGTCTCGGTCAGGAAGGACGGCCTCATCGTCATCGACGGCGGCGAAGGCGTCGGCCGCGTGACCAAGAACGGGCTTGACCAGCCGGTGGGGAACGCCGCCATAAACAGCAGGCCGCGGATGATGATAAACGGCGCCCTCGCGGATGTGCGCAACAGCTTTGACATAACGGACGGATTCGACGTCGTCATATCGGCGCCCGAAGGCGCCGCAACCGCAAAAAGGACTTTCAATTCTCGGCTGGGCATCGTGGGCGGCATCTCCATACTGGGAACCAGCGGCATAGTTGAGCCTATGAGCGACGCAGGCCTCATGGGCGCGGTGAGAGCGGAGATGGACGTCCGCATGGCCGAAGGCGGCAGATTCCTGCTCATAGTCCCGGGGAACATGGGGAAAGCGTTCTCCGAAGACCTGGGAGCGGACGACAAGGCCGTTAAATGCAGCAATTTCATCGGAGAGACGATCGATTACGCCGTCGGGAAGAAGGCGGAAGGCATACTCGTCATAGGCAATCTCGGCAAGATGATCAAGGTCGCCGGGGGAATGATGAACACCCATTCAAGATGGGGCGACTGCCGCATGGAACTGCTGGCCGCCGGAGCCGTCGAGGTCGGTGCGGATGCGGACGCGGCGAGAAGGATATTGGGCTGCGCAACCACTGACGACGCGCTTTGCGTTATGGGAGAAGAACTGAGGATGAAGACAATGGAGAGAATAATGGAGAGGATCGCGTTCCATCTCGGGAACCGCGCCGGGGATGTGGGGATCGAGGCCGTAGTGTTCTCGTCCAAATACGGAAAGGTCGGAGAGACCTCCGGCGCAGAGCGGATGATGAATAGGATCGCAGGGGCGGGAAGATGAAGATCGGTGTCATATGCTTCACCTCCAGGGGGTGCGAATTGGCGAAGAGGATCGCCGATGTCCTGAATGACGATGAATGCGAGGTCTTCTCCAAAACATCGGCATCCTGCGTCGGAACCGTTCCCGTGGAGGGATCCGCAGGGAAATGGACCGAGGAGGCGTTTCGCAGATACCGCGGAGTGGTCTTCGTCGGCGCTCTAGGTATAGCGGTCAGATACATCGCGCCGCACATCACGTCGAAGACCGTCGATCCCGCCGTCGTATGCGTGGACGAACGCGGCAGATACGCCATTGCCGTCCTGTCCGGACATATCGGAGGCGGCAATCTGCTTGCCGGGCGCATCGCAGAAGGCATAGGGGCCGAGGCCGTGATCACGACCGCAACGGATCTGGGCGGACTCTTCTCCGTGGACTCCTACGCGACCGCCCGCAATATGCACATCGGGAGCCTTTCGATCGCAAAGGACGTATCCTCCCTGATCGTCGACGGGAAGAGCGTGGGGATTCTGTCGGAACTGCCCGTTGCCGGCGCCGCGCCTCCGGAGCTTGTGCCTTCGGACGCCGGGGATGTCGGCATATACATATCGTTCAGGAATTCTCCCGGGCCGTTCGGGAGGACGCTCAAACTCACCCCCAGATGCCACGTGCTCGGCGTCGGATGCAGAAGAGGAGTGCCTCGGGACGTCATAGAACGGGTCGTACGATCCGTTCTGACCGACAACGACGTCTCCTTCCACAGCATACGAATGGTCGCAAGCATCGATCTGAAGAGCAATGAGGCCGGGCTGATCGAATTCTGCTCCGCCCACGGGTTCGAGTCGAAGTTCTTCACCGCGGAAGCCCTGGCCTCCGTCAGAGACATGGGATTCTCCTCGTCTGAGAGGGTGAAGGCGGCGACAGGGGTGGACAACGTATGCGAAAGAGCGGCGGTGGCCGCCGCTTCGGAGGATGGATTCTTGGCAGTAAGGAAAACATGCATGGACGGCGTTACGGTGGCTGTCGTCAGAGAGCCTGCGGCAATGGATTTCGGTGATGTCCGATGAGCGTCGTACTTTTCGCAGGAACCACCGAAGGGCGCATGCTGGCCGACATCCTTAAGAAATGGGATGTTCCCGCCGTCGTATGCACCGCCACCGAGTTCGGCGGGGCGCTGATCGACGAAGGAGGCTCCGTGAAGGTCTCGTCCGACAGGCTCGGGGAGGATGGCCTCCGCAGGCTGATCGAAGGATGCACTCTGGTCGTGGACGCAACGCATCCGTATTCGGTGAACATGACCCGCAAGATCGTCGAAGAGTGTGCGAGGTGCGGCAGGGAGTATGTCCGCATCGAACGCCCCGTCGGGATGCAGGACGCCGACGGCATCATAGAGGCCGCCGACATGGCCGCCGCGGTCGAATACCTCAACGGTGCGGCGGGCAACATATTTGTGACCACCGGAAGCAGAGAGCTTCACGCGTTCACCGCGATGGAGGGATGGCGCGACCGCGTCTACGCCAGGGTCCTGTCGTCGCCTTCCGTGGCGCAATCCTGCGCCGAAATGGGATTCGAAGGGAAGAACATCTTCCTGATGCAGGGGCCGTTCTGCGAGGAACTCAACTACGGGATGATGAAGCAGATCGACGCCGAATATCTCGTTACCAAGGACTCCGGGGATTGGGGGGGATTCGGAGAGAAACTGCGCGCCGCGAAAAGGGCGGGGGTGAAGGTCATAGTCGTCGGAAGGCCTGATAAGCCGTCGGGGATCGGTTTCGATGCCGCCGCAAAGCTGATAGCCGAGCGTTTCGGGAAACAGCATTCCCCCGAATGCGGACGCAGGACGGTCAGGATAGTCGGCATAGGGGTCGGCCCCGGCACGCTCACGGCGGACGGCAGATCTGCGGTCGATCGTGCGGACGCGCTCATCGGCGGAGCCAGGATGATCGCCGCCGTCGGCGGAGGGAAGAACGAGTTCAGGGAGTACAGAACGGATAGGATATTGGAGTATCTTGACGGCCATCCCGAATTCGCGAACACCGCAATTCTGGTGTCCGGGGATGCGGGATTCTTCAGCATGGCGAAGGAGCTGCTGTCGAAGATCGACAGGGACAGATATGACGTCGAAGTGATCTGCGGCGTGCCGTCCGTCGCATATCTGTGTTCCAAGATCGGCGGATCGTGGGATGATGCTCTTCTTATGAGTTCTCATGCCAGGGCCGCCAACGTCGTGGGCGCCGCCGCCTCCAATCATAAGGTCATCGCTCTGCTCGACGGGGCCGGCGGGGCCGCGAAGCTGTGCTCCGATCTTTCCGAGTACGGACTCGGAGGGGTCAGAGTGGCGATCGGCCAGGATCTGGGGGGAGAAGATGAGAAGATCGTCTGCGGAAGCCCGGCGGATCTTGCGGGAACGGAGTTCGGAAGGCTCTGCATCGCGATGATAATCAACGACTCGCCGCCGCCGTCAAGGTCATGCATCCCCGATGACTGCTTCATAAGGGGCGACGCTCCGATGACGAAGAGCGAGATCCGTTCGCTTTCGGTCTCAAAGCTCCGCTTGAATAAGGATTCGATCGTGTACGATATAGGTGCGGGGACGGGTTCCGTCTCGGTCGAAGCGGCGCTTGCCGCTCCGAACGGCATGGTCTATGCGGTGGAGAAGGAGCGGAGCTCGGCGGAGCTTGTGGAGAAGAACGCAAGAAAGTTCTCTGCCCCGAACATAAGCGTAACAGTCGGCTCCGCGCCGGATGCTCTCAGAGACCTTCCGGCCCCCACGCACGTGTTCATCGGCGGCTCTTCGGGCAATCTCAGGGAGATAATCCGCGCAGTGCTTGACAAGGCTCCGAACGCAAGGATCGTTATCAATTCCATAACCTTGGAGACCGTGTCGGAGGCTATTGGATGCGTCAGAGACCTGAACCTTGTGGAGGAGGAGACCGTCTCGGTCTCCGTGGCCCGCGCAAAGAGCGTGGGCGGGTATCATCTGATGAACGGCCAGAACCCTGTATACATAACAGTATGCAGGGGCGGGGGCTGATTCCCGTTCATCTGCGGGGGCCGGTCTCCGCCTCGATGCCCATCCTTTTCGACAGCATGAAATGCAGGCGCCCCGCCGTCCCCACGGTCAGTATGCCCATGAGGCCGATGACGAACACCGCCGCGAACACTCCGCTCCAATACCCCATATCCGCATACTGCGTGAGAAGGAATCCTATGCCGCCCACCGGGGAGGCGTAGAACTCGGCGGCCACTATGCACATCCATCCTATCCCAAGTCCGATCTTCACCCCGTTCATAACGTACGGAAGCGACGCGGGAACGATGACCTTCAGGAAGACCTGAGTGTCCGACGCGCCCAGCGTCTTCGCCGCGTCAAGCCATTCCGGCTCCACCTTCATGACCCCGAACATGACGTTGGTGACCATGGGGAAGAACACTCCCACGAACACCACCAGCATCGGGCCGATCTGATATCCGAACATGACGAGGAAGAACGGC
>JAITQH010000080.1 GCA_031288985.1 Candidatus Methanoplasma sp.
CTTTCTTCCACTGCGACCGATGCGACCCCTTCAGGTATCTCCACTACGACTGCCGTTAGGTTACCGCCGATGGTTCCGTACACCGCGATCGCGTTGTTCACGGAGCCGTCGAAAGATGATATTGTGGCCGTTCCGGCCGCTATGTTCACAGGCGTCTGGGATCCTGCCAACAGGACCGATCCCGAAGTAGCCTGAACGAACGCCGTGCCGTTCCAATATTCTACGGTGACCGCGGCGGTGCTCCCGCTCACGTTAACGGCGGCCCGGATCTGTATCCCTCCGTTGAAGTCGTCTCCCGGCCCAAAAGTTATGTCCGCTGTCTGAACATAAACATCATCCAGATCCCAAGTCGCGCTGTCGGGACCGACAGTACCTCTTCCGATGCGATCGAGATCATCCGCGCTCGAGACATAATGCGTCTCTCCCGCCGCGGACACTAAACCCGCCCCCACAAGAGGCGTGGCGAACGCCAGCGCTGTGACGGCCGCCAGTATAATTACAAACAGTCTAAACTGTACAACATTCTTTTTCATGGTATGGCACCCCCCCTTTAAAGGTTCATGCAAGAATTGATTAACTTCCCCAATTCTCGATGCACTTCAATGACTGTAATCCTATATTAAAGTGGCCGTTCAACAACAAAATTGTTCGTTTATGGTCTTCGATGTCCGTTCCCGCCTTCGGCGGACGCACAAATCTGCTCCTTGGGCCTGCATATACCGACGCGGACCGCACGCGGGAAAGCGTGTAAATATGTATACCCGCATGGCGCGGGCATGGTCAGCGTCAGGATATCGTGTCCGGTGAACCCAAGCGAGGATCCCGAGAAGGTCAGGGCGGCAGTCCTTGGCATATTCCCGGGCGCAGAGTTGGAAACAGATGAAAAAGGACTCAGCGGAAGCGCGGATCTGGAGATGTTCTCCCGCCTCATAAGGAGGCAGAAGATCCTGGACGGCGCCAGAGCCATGCTTTTCAAAGGAGTCAGAGGCAAATCCACGGTCATACATCTGAACAAACAGGTCGCAACGGTCGGCAAAGTCTCCTTTGCCGAGCCTCGCGCCGTCCTGGGAACGCTGGAGGTCAGGATAGAGGACGACGACATAGAGGCCCTCATAGACCGCGTCGCCCCCGCCACGGAGGACGGCAGGGAGGTCCGGGCATGATCGGAATGTCCTGCACCGACTTCGGCGCCAGGGATCCGGAGGAGGTCTGGGACGAGGTGTCGAAGGAGTTCGCCCACTGGGAGATATTCTCGGAGGCGAAGCACGCCGTCGGCGGATTTTTGGAAAGATTCCTTGAGAAAAAGGATTCTTACGACATGACGTACTCCGTGCACGCGCCGATATGCGACGTCAACATCGCGTCCCTCAACGAAAGGATGAGGGAGGCGGCGGTCATCGACACGATCATCACCATCGAAACGGCCGCCGTCATGGGGGCCGAGACGGTGACGGTCCACCCCGGGCTGTACTCCATGGCGGTGGGCGGCCTGAATGAGCGGTCCGAGCGCTTGGCAAAGCAATCGATAAGAACAATCTCCCGCGCCTCGGAGGAGTACGGCGTCGCCGTTGCGGTGGAGAACATGCCGTCGCTCTCCTTCATGCTGGGAAGGACCCCGGAAGAATTGGACGCGCTGATCGAAGGCACCGATCTCGGCATATGCTTCGATATCGGACACGCGAACACGGCGGGCCGCATCGACGAATTTTTGGAAAGGTTCAAAGGAAGGATGGCGAACATCCACATCCACGACAACAACGGCGACCGAGACGCCCATCTGACGATCGGCGAGGGGAACATAGACTTTCGTCATGCAATGTCCAAGCTGAGCGGATATAACGGCAAGTACATCATCGAGGCCAAAAGCCTGGAATCGGCCGCAAGGTCGAAAGCGGCGCTCGAAACGTTACTCTGAGTTCTTTCCGCCGAACGCCGCGAAGAGCGGCAGAGCGGCGATCTTCCGGAGCTTCATCTCCTTCAGGACGTATATGAAGCATGCAAGACCCAGCGCCAGAAGGATAAGGATGAACACGACATACAGCGCATCCAGTCCAAGCCACTGCCACGCGGACATGAAATCCGTGAGGAAATGCGTCAGGATGGATGCATACAGTCCGAATCTGACATACAGATAGCCCAGAAGCACCCCCACCACGAAGGTCGGCAGGATCTTCTCCATACCCCATCCTTCGTTGTGGGCCAGCCCGAATATGAGCGCGGAAAGGACGATCAGGACCGTCGCCGTCTTGCTCATCCCGAATCCTCCGAGAAGACAGCGGGGCGCGTCGGACGGCTTTGCGAAGATGAGGGCCAGAACGGCTATGGGCGCGCCGATAAGGAGAACGCGGGTGATGATCTCCTCCCACACCGGCGCCTCCGCCAGCATGAACATCTTCTGCCGATCGGTGTAGTCGTCCATCCACGACGCGTCGGCGGAATACCCGAACGCCGCGATGACCAGTGCATACACGACGGAAAAGAACACCGACGCCGCAAACGCCACGGAGATCCAGAAGAACGGGGAGTTCTCCAGGGGAGCTTCCGTTCCCTTTGAATGCGATTCGGAAAGATCCCTATAGAATCTGAGCAGGGCATAGACGATGCAGGCGATCAGTATCGCAACCACCGCAATCCAATAAGCCTGAAGAACATAGTCGGTCATGACGTACAGCCGTACGATCTTGGGCGTGACCATGATAAGGGAATAGCTCCAATCTCCGGCAAGGTCGAACACTGCGGGCGTGTTCAGCACAAGGCACACAGCCTCGACGAGAAGGAGGATGACGGACACTACGGAGGCTATGACGCACCCCGTGAACAGGGGGCGGCCGCCGAGGTTGAACATAGGATTCACAGTAAGATCCCTTCCGCACTCGCCGCAGAACCGGGCGCCGCGCCCGGCGTATTCATCGCATTTGGGGCATTTTTCCTTCATGGACTGACACTCTCCGACGTCAAAGCCAACGCGGCAACGACGTTCCCGACTCTTTCGGTCTCTATCACCGCAAGGAGGGACTTCCGATACTTCGCGGTGTCAAGGATCTGTCCGGCAATATATTTTTCGCGCAGCGCCGTCAGTTTGGCGAATCCTTTGGGCTTGTTGACGAATCTGTCCCAATCCTCCGCGAACGCGTTGGGCGACGACAGGTCGAACTTCATCTTCATGCCCTTTTTGGCCATCCGATGCTCCTTTACGAACTCCAGCGTCCCCACGCTTTCGACGTAATGAGACGAGAAGAGGTCGTTGTTCATGTCCAGAGGTATGATGAATATGTCGTCTTCGGAGCACAGATCCGCCAGCTCGCAGAACGCGGGGGTGGGCGCCTCCACATCGCCGATCTCGGAAAGACGCCGGGCGTACACGAGATCCAGCTCGCTGAGTTCGCATTCGTCTCCGATCTCTTTGCGGCGCATGAGCGCCGTCAGCTCCTCTATTCCGAGGGGGAGGCCGTACGCCTCATATCCGCCGTACGCCTCTCTGACCCTCTCCGCGTCGGACACCAGTCCTTTGACGATCGGAAGGATGTCTATGCGGCAGCCGTTCGACTTGAGGGAGACGATGCCGGCGGGGGTCATCTCTTCGTGCTCCTGGACAGGACCAGGTCGGTGAGTACGTCGCTGTCGTCTATTTTTTTGAGTTCCTCGTCGGTCACGACAGCCGTGGAGTCGATGTTGTCCGTGGAACGCTTCTTGCCCACGATTATCAGAGAATGGCGGCCCGTCACCCTGGATATCTCGGATGCCGCCACAGCCTTCTGGATAAGCTTTCCCTCCTCCTGGTCCAAGCCGGTGAATATCACGGTGCGCGACCCCCTGGTTATGGCCTCGAACGGACTCTTCGACACAGGGGTTATCGCAAATCCGATGTCCAGAAGGCGGTTCAGCGCTTCTGACGCAGTGCGCTCGCCGTCATGCATCTCGCGGTCTTCCGGCCTCTTCTCGCACTTGTACTCGAACGGGTCGATCGGCTCTATGATAGGCACATTCAGGAACTCCTCCAGGCGGATGGCGGCATCGATCATGGCGCCCATTCCCGCCTCGTACATCTGTATGGTGCGGCGCGAGACCCCTGCCGTCTCCGCCAGCGTCCCCAAACTGACTCCTTTGGATTCGCGGGCGTCCCTCAGGATGTCCCGGTCCAGTCTGACGTACAGGCCGCCGGGGGCGGCGAAGATGAACGGAGGCACTTCCTCGATAAGGTGGTCCGCCAGCGTCTCGTTGGAGATTATGGGTATCTTGAAGCGGGTGTACACGGTCCCTGTCTCGAGAGGGCCGGAACTGGAGGACTCGCCCACAAGGATGGGGCTGGCGCGCAGCGCCTCGGCCAACGTCTTCATCTCCTCGGCGGCGTCGCGGGAGAGGGCGTCGATGTTGCTGAGAACTTTTATTATGAGCAGGCGTTCGTCCTTCCTTGCGACGACGTCGAAGCATATGCTTCGCAGGTTCAGGGCCGACGAGACGTCAAAGCCCGCCTTGGCCAGTATGGCCCTCGTTGTGTTGATGAGGTCGTCCCTGCTCACAGCTTTAATATGGATTGTCCTTCTATATAAAAAATGGTAAAAGGTTTGGAAAGTGTTGGGAAAGAGCCGTTCAGACCCTTTCGACCTTATCGAGCGTCATCTCGAAGTCCATGTCAAGAGTGAATCCGAACCCGGTCATTTGAGATTCAAAGTCGGATTTGTAGACATAATCTTTGCCGACATAGACATTCGTGGTGAGTGTGCCGTCAATATCAACAATACTCGGAAGGCCGAGATTCGCGTAGGTCAGGGTGTACGTGTATTTGTCCACCTTGACGTCGCCATCGACCGTATGCAGATCGACGTTGCGCTGCACGCTCGGTTGAGTGGACATGTGGGGCACGAGTCCGTCGGGTATCCCGGAAAAGATCGTTTCATACGTCACGCCGTCGGCCCGGACGTACGAGAACGTCTTGTCCGTGCTGGTTTCGCCGTTGAAGACGTAGCTGAACTCGGTCTCGACGGTGAAGAGGTACTTCCCCTCGGCGGCGGCGTTCTGATACGTGATAGTGGTCGTTGCATCGAAATCGGACGAGAATGACAGGCCGGTGTTCAGTATGACCAGGTCTATCGTCACATCGGCGGTCAGGTGCGTCTTGTACACCAGCCTCTTGCCGATGATGTCGGGAAGCTTGTCCGGCGTCTTGACCACATTCTTGTCGGCATCGATGGAATACGTGGTCCCGTTGAATTTGACGTCGCACACGGTGTACAGGCCGTTGATCTTCTTGACGCTGACCGTCGTGCCGCCCGTGACGGTCCAGGTGCCGACCCAATCATCCCCTGTCCCGGTGGACGAGCTGGGTTCCTCGATCTGTCCTTGGAACAGAAGTTTTCCCGAATCCACGTCCACCTCGAAATACGTGGTGCCCCCCGCGGTGAACTCGATGACGTACGTGGACTCGCCCACTCCGACGACCGCCCCCGTAACGGTCCTCGTTCCGTTCTCATACGTGAACTCCGATCCGAGTCCGTAGCCTTTCGGTTCGTCGCTGCCGCCGTTTCCGCCGATCACGACATACGCCGCGACGCCTGCGCCGGCAACCACCACAACAATAATCACTGCAATGAAAATTGTGGCCAAGCCACCTTTGTCACTGCCAATCCTCCTCCGTTTATCCATGTTATCCCCTGCGGCCCAGCCGCAACAGGACATTGGGGCGATAGGATAAAAATGCGCCCCAGACCAAAGTCAGAGACTGTGGTCTTTCAGCACCCATATGAGGTTGACCGACGCAGTGAACGCGCCTTCATGGTCGATGTTAAGGCGCACTTCCGCTTCATACAGGACGCCGTCCTTTTCGCCGACGCGCATGACGAACGCCGCTCCGCCGCTCAGATACTCGTACTGTTTCACGGAAACGCGGCCGCCGTCGAACGTTTTTATGACCGCAGTGGTCTCGGAAAGCTGTCCGAACTCGTCGTCGGAGGTCCGGTAGAGATCCAGTATGGCATCCTTGTCTGCTTTTTCCGCGATGTAGAACTTCAGGCCGTTCCTTTCGCTGAACACAGGTGTCTGCGAGAGTTCCGCGGGGACATCCGTCCATTCAAGGTCATATTCGGTGAAGAATATGCGCTTGCCGTCGGCGGCCGCCGCTTTGGCGGTGACGGTCATCTGGCCGGAGGCATGGAACATGACCGGCACGACGAGCGTCGGATCCGAATACGACAGCTCGGCGTCGGCCGACGCCTCGTACCGGAGCGTCTCGCCCGCGCTGAGAACGGAGGCGCCGCCCTTTTCGATCGTGCTCTTTTCGAGATTCAGGGTGTACGTCTCGCCCCTCGCGCCGATCTTGATGATGTTGTATTCGCCTCCGACCTTCGCAACGCTCACGCGCACGCCGGACACTGTCCAGGTCCGGACGTCCCCGTCGCGTTCAGGCTCTCCCGCCAAGAAGACGTCCCCCGTCTCCCTGTCGATGAAGATGTAAGCGTCCTTAGGCAGAACGGATCCCAGGGAGAGGACGTATTCGTCCCCTATGCCGACGAGTTCCGAGATTATGATGTGTTCGCTCCCCGCTTCGTACACATATTTGGATCCTATGCCGGGGCCGTCCTGCACGTCGACGTCGCCGTTGTCCATGAGGATCACGGTTGTGCCGACTATCGCGACGACTGCCACGGCGGTTGCGAACAACAATACAAACCTACTCAAGAATAACACCTCTGGAAAGCCATACAATATCCTTACGGATTCAATCCCGTTGGCGTAACAGTGTCGGGACTGGTATAAAACCATTGCTGATGGAGGCCGCACAAGGCGCATCAAACATCCTTATATGGAAAAGCACGCGCAGGACCGCCGAGCCTGCGCGTTCGGCGTCATTCTGCGCCCATGTTTCTTCCTGCGGCCGCTCCGCCTGCGTTTTCCGCCGCGATTTGCAACAACCAATAAATATGCCAGTAAATTAATGGCTCTGCCATGCCGGGCGAACTTATTGACGATTCAGTGGTCGTGGCCGACGGCAAAGAAGGCAGCCGGCACTACAACAAAGGCAACTTCGGCTATCCGATGCACGGCGGCGGCCTGGAGCTGGATCTCATAGAGGCCGCGTTCCTTTTGGAATGCGACAGGATCGAGATACTTCGGGACGGAAAGCAGATGACCTTCGAGGAGCTGTACATTTACGCGTCGTCCGTCCACGAGGGGTTCGACATAGCCTATATAGTGTACAGGGACCTCCGGGGGAGAGGGTTCGTCGTCAAAGCCGAGAGCGGAGGCTTCGACCTCTCAGTGTTCCCGCGCGGCTCCACGATGAGCAACTCCCGCCCCGCGTACATGGTCCGCGCGGTCTCCGAAAGGACGGCGGTCTGCATGACCGACCTGTCGGGAGAGGTGGCGCAGACGGAGAACGCCGGCAGACGGTTGCTCTACGGGGTCGTGGATGAGGAAGGCGATCTCACGTATTACATAATGTCCGCGCGGGATCCGCGCGGCCTCGCCGCGGCCGACAAGGCCGGCGAAGCGGTCAGGGGGCGTCTGATCCGCGACCGCGTGTTCGTTTTCGACGGCGAAGGCGCAAAGAAGCTGCGCGCCGGCGGGTTCTACGGGAAAGCCGACGGCAAAGGTCTTCAGCTGTCCCTGATCGAAGGATGCCACCTTATGAGCACCGGCGAACTGGAAACGGAATCGGCATCGGGGATCATGACGGAGTCGGAGCTGAAGGAGTTCGGCCGCAGGTCGCAGAACGAGTTCGACCTCCGCCTGAGGGCGTTCAAGGACCTGCGCAACCGCGGGCTTGTGGTAAAGACCGGGTTCAAGTACGGCACTCACTTCAGAGTGTACGAAGGCTCCCCCGACGACTGCCACGCACGCTATCTGGTGCATGCAATGCAGGCGTCGGAGGTGACGATGTGGCCGGAGATATCCAGGACGGTGCGTCTTTCCGGCGGCGTCAAGAAGGAGATCCTCTTCTGCCGCATCGGCTCGTCCGTGGAATATCTGGAATTCAAATGGTTCCGGCCCTGAGGGTCAGAGCTGTATCTGTATCCCAAGCTTTTCCGTCAGCTCCTTGTATCTGTTCCTTATCGTGACCTCTGTCACGCCCGCCACGTCCGCGACCTCTCTCTGGGTCCTGCGTTCGTTGCATTGGATGGATGAGATGTATATCGCGGCCGCCGCGACTCCGGTGGGTCCGCGGCCTGACGTAAGCTCCTTCTCCGAAGCGTCCTTAAGGATCTCGGCTGCCCTGCTTTGGACCTCGCCGCTCAGCTTGAGCTCCGAGCAGAACCTCTGAACGTAATCCTGAGGTTTCGTCGGCATGAGCTTCAGTTTGAGTTCGCGGGTCATGAAGCGGTACGTGCGGCCGATCTCCTTCCTGCCGACGCGGCTGGAACCTGCGACCTCGTCAAGGGTCCTGGGCACGCCGCACTGCCTGCATGCGGCGTACAGCGACGCCGCGACGACGCCTTCGATGGATCTTCCTCTTATGAGGTTCTTGTTGACGGCTTTCCTGTAGATCATCGCCGCCGTCTCTCTGACGTTCCTAGGAAGCCCCATCGCAGACGCCATCCTGTCAAGCTCCGACAGGGCGAACGCAAGGTTCCTCTCGGTGGCGTTCGAGACGCGGATCCTTCTCTGCCATTTCCTCAGGCGGTAGAGCTGGGCGCGGTTCCTCGTGGGTATGCTCTTTCCGTAGCTGTCTTTGTTCTTCCAGGATATCTCGGTGGAGAGTCCCTTGTAGTGGATGGTGTACGTCATCGGGGCGCCGGTGCGCGCCCTCTTCTCGCCCTGCTCCACATCGAACGCCCTCCATTCCGGCCCCTGGTCTATGAACTGATCGTCAAGCACGAGGCCGCAATCCTCGCAAATGAGCTCCCCCCTCTCGTAATCGCGCACCAAGTGGTGGCTTCCGCACTCGGGACAGACCTCAATCTCTTCTGTTCCTTCTCTTGTCTTTGGCATTTTGAGTTCCTCTTTTCGAATAGACCTCTTTACCCGCTAAGTCCACGGCGTCCGCGCCCCGATCCAAAAGAACCGAAACATACGGCCTGTCCACAGGCCCGAACACGCGTTTCACGACGCCTATCCGTTTTCCGCGAGCATCGAACACTGCGTCCCCCGTTTCCGGCGCTGAAACACAAACCGCGACGGCCATGCCGTCCCGACCGACCTCTATCACCGTCCCCAACAGCGCTGTTCCGGTCAAGTTGCAATCCTCATCTTAATATACTGCTATAAAAGGGCTATTATATTTATAAGTTTGGGAACATATATAATATAACACGTTTTCTCTATAAAAACGTATGAGTGTTTTTGCAACAGGCGCGCCGGATGATGGATTAAAAATCCAACCACGCATCCGCATCGGGGCGCCCGGACATCGCATCCGCACCCGATCCATGCGGAACTCCCCGCTTCCGGGCCGCGGCGGCAGCAACTGAAACGATCCGCACCCGATCCATGCGGAACCCCTTTGGGCGCGCCCCGCCGCTTCGTCGGGCGTTCTGGCAATCGCCGCCATTTCCTAAAGGTTTAATAATAAAAACCGTTGTATCAGGCCAAACGGAAAGGCCGCGAAGCGGCATTACGGAGGTTTGAAAAATGGATATCGGTATATGGGATTTCCTGACGGTCGTCATGTTCGTCTTTGCGCTTGTGATGATGATCGCTGGAATCTTTTCGGCATATTTCGGAGCCGGGAAAAGCCGGGCCTACGGAGTCGCCATATTTGTGGTCGGCGCCGCAGCTGCCCTTGTTTGGGGATACCTGGTCGGGTACAGCGACATCGAGCCGTTCTGCGACGTGGCGGCATGGGATGTGATGTACGACGCGATAATCAATGCGCTGGCCGTCGTGATCGGCGCGCTGATCGCCATAGGCGTGTTCCTTGTGGCGGTCCTAAAGAGCTGACCTTGCGTCGGCGCCGCCGGGCCCAAGGGGCTCGGTGGATTTTTATTATCCTTGCCTGATAGCCTCCGCGATGCAGAAAGTACTTGTGATCATGGGGAGCAAAAGCGACCTTCCGGTGGCTGAGAAAGGACTCCCGTTGCTGAAAAGGTTCGGCATCGAGTTCGAAACGGCCGTGGCGTCCGCGCACAGGACCCCAAAGAGGGTCGAGGATCTCGTGAAAGGATCCGACGCGGGAGTGTTCATAGCCATAGCGGGCCTGTCCGCGGCCCTTCCCGGGGCGGTGGCGTCGTTCACGTGCAGGCCCGTGATCGGGGTGCCGGTCAGCGGCGCCGTCAACTTGGACGCGCTCCTGTCCGTGGTGCAGATGCCGCCCGGCATACCTGTCGCGGCGGTCGGCCTCGACAGAGGGGACAACGCCGCCGTCCTCGCCGCCGAGATACTGAGTCTTGCGGATCCCGAGATCGGGCGCAGGTTGGCGGAATACAGGAAAGAACAGGCCCTGAAAGTGGAGGCCGATTCGGAACAGGTGAGGACAGATGTTGGGTCTTGAAGATTTCATTGAGGAAGCGATCGGAAAACTGAGGGAGGACATCCCGGGAAAGGCCATCATCGCATGCTCGGGAGGAGTGGACAGCATGGTGGCCGCCGCGCTGGCGTCCAGAGCCGTCGGCGACAGGCTCCTGGCGATATACGTCGATACAGGGTTGATGAGGAAGGGCGAGACCGAAGAGGTTCGCGCAATGCTCTCCGACACAGGGATAAACTACAGGATCGTGGAGGCAGGGGCGGAATTCTTCGACGCGCTCAAAGGCGTCACCGACCCGGAGCAGAAGCGCAAGATCATCGGCGAACGGTTCATACGCGTCTTCGAAAAAGAGGCGGGGGCCTTTGGCGCCGAGCACCTGGTGCAGGGAACGATAGCCCCGGACTGGATCGAGTCGGGAGACGGCACAAGGGACACGATAAAATCGCACCACAACGTCGGCGGACTCCCGAAGGATCTGGGCATGAAGGTCGTGGAGCCGCTCAGAGATCTGTACAAGGACGAGGTCAGGGACGTGGCGAGGGCGCTGGGGGTCAAGGCTTCGGAGAGGCAGCCGTTCCCCGGCCCGGCGCTTGCGGTCAGATGCCTGGGGGAGGTCACCCCCGAGAATGCGGAGATCGTCAGAGAGGCGTGCCACATAGTGGAGGACGAGATCCAAAAGGCGGCCTCGGCGGGAAAGATGGAGCTTCCGTGGCAGTACTTCGCCGTGCTTCTGCCGACGAGATCCGTCGGAGTGCAGGGGGACAGACGGGCGTACGGCAAGACCGTGGCCGTCCGCGCCGTCGCATCGGTCGACGGAATGACCGCCACATATGCCAGGATACCTTTGGATGTCTTGGACGTCATAGCGACCCGCATAACGAACACGATGAAATCGCAGGTGAACCGCGTGGTGTACGACATAACCAACAAACCACCGTCCACGATAGAGTGGGAGTGAGGGCCGGCACGGGAAAGGCGGCAAATGGACAAGATGTCAATACGGTTCTTTGACGACAGAGAGGTGCGCGCTGTCTGGGACGACGAGAGATCCAAATGGTGGTTTTCCGTCGTCGATATCGTCGGCGTATTAAGTCAGAGTGCGGATTCGAGAAACTACTGGTATGTGCTGAAAAGCCGCTTGAAGAAGGCTGAGAGTGAAATTCTTACAAATTGTAAGGGTTTCAAACTGATGGCGCCCGATGGCAAGCGGCGCATGACGGACTGTCTGACCAACGACGGCGTAATCATGCTTGCAAAAGAGTTCCCCGGCAAAAAGGCAAATCGATTCATTGAGTGGTTCACATACAGCGACGAGACAATAGACGGCAAGAGCAAGTCAAAGGCCTATGCCCTTTTCGACAGCTCCCTGCCGGATGCAGCGGAAGTGGGCACGGTCAGGGGGCTGCGGCAGATCCACGGCTGCCTGTTCGGCGGGCTTTATGACTTCGCGGGGCAGATCAGAACGCTCAATATCTCAAAAGGAAGATTCCAATTCGCCATGGCGCGTTTCCTGCCGGAAACGCTGAACACCGTAGAGAGGATGCCGGAGAGGACCTTCGACGAAATAGTGGACAAGTATGTGGAGATGAACGCCGCACATCCATTCATGGAGGGCAACGGCAGAAGCATGCGCATTTGGCTCGACCTTATGCTGAAGAAGAACGCGGCGTTGTGCGTGGATTGGAGCAAGATCGGCAAGAAGGATTATCTGGCGGCCATGGATAAGAGCGTCGTCGACTCCGCGCAGATAAAAGCCCTGCTCTCGTCCGCTCTGACGGATAAGACGGATGACCGCGAAGTGTTCATGAAGGGCGTGGATTATTCCTACTATTACGAGCAGGAGGACGACGTCGCGGATGCGGCGACACAATAAGTATACCATCGCTTGGGAGAATGCAATGCTCCAATCATCGGATGCTTTGGAGTCCACAAACGAAGATGAGCATCGGGAGGAACAAAGAATGATACAGGCGCCGCCGTACACAATATCATTGCTGGCCGCCGATTACTTGGCGAAGATCGTCGAGGCCGCGATTAGGCTCGAATTCGGGACGGAGTGGGGGCGCGACATCCGTCTGCATCGTGAAAATCGCTTGCGGACGATCCATTCATCGCTCGCCATCGAGGGAAACACGCTGTCTCCGGGCGAAGTGGCCGCAGTTGTCGAGGGAAAGCCG
>JAITQH010000100.1 GCA_031288985.1 Candidatus Methanoplasma sp.
ATCATCCGCAGTCTCCAGAGCATACTATTCCGGCGCGGGGGGAACATGCACCGTAAGCATCTCGCTGTCGTCGGAATACGGACTGGCGATCGGAGGAGACGGCGCCAACGCGTACTGCATCTCCGTGATGCACGACGGCGAACCTGTGGAAAAGATATATCTTCAGCGCCCGCCGGTGCGCATAATGAACTCTGAACCGCTCGAGGTCTCCGGGAACAGGACGCTTCTGTGCACATGCACTTTGACGGACGGGGAGTACGGCGTGGAAGTGAGCGTGGCGTCATGATGAGTTGTTTGCGGGGAGGCCGCGGAGATGATTGAATTCACTCTTTCCAGAGTGGCTGTGTTCGCATGCGGCGCGGTGCTGCTTGCGGCCGCCGTCGTTCCTATATCGGAGTCGTACGAGGGAAGAAAGGACGCGGATCTTGCGGGGGCGGCGGATAAGGTCGCGCTCATGATAGACGCGTTCTGGGATTCGGAGGCGGACGTAATGACTCTGCGGGGATGGGACGTGCTGCCTTTTCAGGATATGTCCGTCGAGATCGACGGCCATGTGCTGACGATGACCAAAAGCGGCAGGGAATATCGTTCGCTGGTAGAACATCCGGCAGACCGCATATCGATCTCGTACAACAGCATCATAAGTCTGAAAAGAGGGGACGGATTTCTGATATTGGCCGATCAGTGATTCCCGAACGTCTCGGCGACCTTGGCGAGCGCCTTTGCGAACCTGTCGACATCCCCGTCGTCATTGTACAGGTACACTGACGCCCTGGCGCTCCCCTCTATTCCCCTGGATTCGTAGAACGGATGGGCGCAGTGCATCCCGGAGCGTATCATTATCTTGTCGATCCTGTCGAGCATCATGGCCACGTCATGGGATCCGAGACCGTCGATGTTGAACGAGAACGCTCCGACCCTCCTGTCCGGATCCTCGGGCCCGACGATCTTCAAACCCCTTACCCCCGAGACGCCGGCGGCCATCCTGCGCATGAGCTTTCTGTCCTGTGCGGCGACGTTGTCCATGCCGATCTTCTCAAGATATTCGACGGCGGCTTTTGCACCCACTATTCCGGAATAGTTTTGAAGTCCGGACTCGAACCTCTCGGGGATCGGGGCCATGTCCGCGCGGCCGTAGGTTGCGAGGCCGACGGTCCCTCCGCCGAAGGTCAGCGGCCTCAGCTCTTCCAAGGCCTCCTGCGACCCGTACATCACTCCCATGCCCGCAGGGCCCAGCATCTTATGCATCGACACGGCGTAGAAGTCCGCGCCGATGCGGCCGAGATCGACCTTCATGTGCGGAGCGGCCTGCGACCCGTCGATGAGGACCTTGGATCCGCTGTCGTGGGCTATCTCGGTTATATCCTTCACGGGGAGAACGCACCCTGTGACGTTGCTTGCGTGGTGGACGGACACCAATTTTACGCCGCTGTCCATGCGGCTCTTGAAACTTTCGATATCAAACTCCCCGTCCGCGCCGGAGACGGAGTATCGTCGTTCGATCCCCACAGATTCGGCGAGCACCAGCCAAGGCACATGGTTGGAGTTGTGCTCCGTATCGGTGGTGACGACTGCATCCCCCTTTTTCAGACCGAGTCCGAAAGCGACGGTGTTTATGGATTCGGTGGTGTTTTTGGTGAATATGCAGCAGTTCGGATCCTTCGTGCCGAAGAATGAGGCCAGCTTCTCGCGGGTCTCGTCCGTCTCAAGGGATACTCTTGCGGACATCTCGTGGACGCTGCGGCCTCCGCATCCGGGGTATTCTTCATAATATTCGGTCATCGCGCGGATCACGCTGTCGGGGCGCAGGGACTGGCATGCGCTGTCCAGATAGACGCCTCTGCCTTTCCTCATTGTGGGGAAATCGCCGCGAGCCTTGGATATACCCATTAATACTCGATAGGCTACCATTATTTAATCGGTTGCGCCTACCCCATTCGATATGACCTTAGACACCTGCGTCGGAAATCTGAAACTCGAAACTCCGGGGATGGGGGCATCGGGCATCATGGACGAAACGGGAAAATCGATGGCGCGCATGCTGTCGTCCGGAGCGGGCGCGGCAGTGACCAAATCCATAGGGCTTCAGCCGAACCTCGGACACAAGAATCCCACATTCACTGAGGTCAAGGGCGGGTTCGTGAACGCCATGGGCCTCCCTAACCCGGGCATCGAGCTGTTCAAAGAGGAGATGGAGGCGGCCGTTTCCGCCGGAAAGGTCATAGGTTCGATTTACGGCGCAACTGCGGACGATTTCGTCATTCTCGCAGGGAAGATGGAAGACTACGGCGCGGCGGCGGTGGAACTCAACCTGTCGTGCCCGCATGCCAAAGGCTACGGAATGGAGATCGGCGTGGATGCGGAACTCGTAGGGGATATCGTATCCGCCGTCAAATCGTCATTGACCATTCCCGTTTGGGCAAAACTCACGCCCAATACACATATATTAAAAGAACTCGCCGTCGCAGTCCAGGACGCGGGGGGAGACGCCATCGTTGCTATCAACACCCTGAAGGCCATGGTGATCTCGCCGGAGTTCGGAAGGCCTTTTCTCAGCAACAAGTTTGGAGGGCTGTCCGGCCCCGCCGTAAGATCGGTCGGCGTGAGGGCGGTTTACGACATCAGAACCGTCGTGGACATACCGATAGTCGGCGTCGGAGGCATCTCCGACTGGAGGGATGCGACGCAGTACATAATGGCGGGCGCCTGCGCATTCCAGGTCGGCAGTGCGATAGCCGCGAAAGGATTGAAAGTGTTCGAGTCTATCAACAGGGATCTTGAAGAGTTCATGAGAGACTTTGGATACGGCGCCATAAAGGACATGGTGGGTGTTGCTCATGAGTGATTTCGTCAAGATCATAAACGTCTCGGAGGAATCCTACGACACGAAGACGTTCGAGTTCAGATGGGACGAGAAGGCCTCTCCGGGACAGTTCATAATGACTTGGGTCCCCGGCATGGAGGAAGTGCCCATGTCGCTGTCCAGGACCAACCGGATCAAGAGCATCACCGTCAAGGCCATAGGGCCGGACACCAAAAGGCTGCACGAACTCGGAATCGGAGATTCCATGAGGATCAGAGGACCGTACGGCAAGGGTTTCGACATCAGGAAGGACCGCAAGACGCTCATCATAGGCGGCGGGGTCGGTACGGCGGCTGTCCTGCCGGCGATAAAAGAGACGGGAGCGGACACGATAATCGGCGCCCGCACTTCCGACGACGTCATAATGGACGACATCGCCTCAAAGTATGTCAAGAATCTTTGGATATCGACGGACGACGGCAGCCGGGGTTTCCACGGGAACGCCGTCCAGCTGATGAGAGAGAAGGCGTCGTCCGGAGAATACGACACGATCATGGCCTGCGGTCCTGAGATAATGCTCTATGACCTGCATAAGGCGTGCGTCGAGATGGACATCGATTGCCAGCTCTCCCTCGAAAGGCATATGAAATGCGGAGCGGGGATCTGCGGGTGCTGCGTAATGGACGATCAGAGGGTGTGCAGGGACGGCCCTGTGTTCACACGCGACCAGATATCCGTTATGGAAGATTTCGGAGCATCCAAGAGAGACGAATGCGGCCGCGCCGTCAGATTCAGATGACGAATGCGGCCGTTCCCA
>JAITQH010000114.1 GCA_031288985.1 Candidatus Methanoplasma sp.
GCCAACGTGGACAGACTCGAAAACTTGAAGAAAGAATCCGCTTTGTTGTCCGCGTCCGACGTCGTGAAAGAAGGCGACAAGGAAAAGTACGACAGTCTCAAAAGCAACGAGAAATCTAAGAAAGAAACTTTTGACGCGGCGGCAAAAGCCTGCTCTGCATTGCTCCCCGAAGAATATGATTACAAGAAAATACTGGCTAACAGCGACCGTATTAAGCGTCTTTCCGAGGATCTGCAGAAGATGCTGCTTCTTCGCGACACGCCGATCCGCAGGACGGAGAACCCCGCTCCCCGCACAGAGAAAAAGAACGGGCGGACGATCGCGGTTGCGGTGATTCTCGTCGGCGCGATCGTTGCGGCAGGAGGTCTGGCGCTGAACATACTGCCCCTCATGGCAGTCGGCGCGATCGTTGCGGCAGGAGGTCTGGCGCTGGCGCTCATGAAAAAGGATCGCCCATACGCCGCTCCTTCAAGCCCGCGCTCCGACGCGCCCGTGCAGGATGCGAGGGTGGCCGAATATGAGCGTGAAGTTGCAGATGTTGCGGCCGCGATCGGCCTCAAGAGCACGTATCTGAGCACGGACGTCCGCACCATGTCGGGCCTCCTTGAAGGGGCGAATGCGCTCAAAAGGGATCTGGTGCAGACCGCCGATGCCGATCTTGAATACAAAACCGCATCGGCCGGCCTAAAAGAATTCCTGGCCGTCTTCGGCGGGGAGGAAAAGTTCCTTAATCTGCACCGGGACCGCGTCAAAAGGTTGGGCCTGGAAGGGCAGATCAAGACCCTGGAAGACAGCATAAAGGAGTCGGGATACTACGAGATCTCAGACAAGGAGACGCCGCCCGACAGATCTGAAGAGATCCGCGGCATGGACGTGCGTCTCGGCGAGATCTCCGCACAGATGCGCGTGCTTGTCAATGACAGCGAGACCGACAGACTGAGAGACGGGTTGGCGGCAGACGAGTCGGATCTTCTGCGCCATGCCCGCAGATGGGGCGTGCTGTCCCTCGCCCGCGGCATGATAGACGAGGCCTGTTCGGACATCTACTCCGGGATGCAGCCCGCAGTCGTCTCCACTGCCGACAGGCTTTTGGCTCTGATGACCGAAGGGAGATACCGCTTGGATCTGGATCCCCGCAATTCGGACATCTCCGTAGTATCTGACGCAGACAGCAAGAAAGAGAGCCAATGGAGCGCCGGACTGGGGGATCAGGTGAAACTGTCGATCAAACTCGCCGTGGCAAGGGAGCTTTCCGAGGAGAGGCTGCCGATCCTCTTGGATGACGTGCTGCTCACATTCGACAGCAAGAGGAAGAAAGGCGCATGCAGGGCGCTGCGCGAACTTTCGGAGGATATGCAGATAATTCTGTTCACCTGCGACCGCGAGACCGCTTCCCTGATGAGGGAAGAGGGGTGCGAACCCATCGAGATATGAGAGTGCGGGGCGTACGCCCCAACTCCCATCCAAAACAATTTGAAAAGACCGGGGTGCGCCGCACCCCGGCGTCTTCGCGGCCTACTATCTACTCGAGCCTCTTCAGCAACTACACCGCCGTGTCCACACCATCCCTCCCTTTCTCACTGCGATCCATGGCCTGGAGCTGCGTCATGTCGGGGCCGGTGACGCCGAACGCCACCGGTTTGTTGTATTTCAACTGAAGATCGGATATGAGCCTGGATGCCTGCGCTATGACGATCTCGTCATGCTTGGTCTCGCCCTTGATCACCGCTCCCAAAGTGATGACGGCGTCCACGTCGCCTTTCTCAAGCAGTGTTTGGACCGCCAAAGGTATCTCCATCACTCCCGGAACCATTATCGTCTTGGTTATCTTCACGTCAAGGAAGTCGGCCTCAGCTTTCGCCCTCTCGATCATCATGGATGTGACGTCGAAGTTGAATTCCGCCGCCACCAGTCCTATCTTGTATGCTTTCATTTCTCACACCTTCTATGTATCTTATACCGGACCTTCGTCTTCAAAACCCTGTCTGAGCCCCGTTCCCGCTCTGCGGGTGAGCTTTTCGGGCCTGAACAGAAGATCGTAAACGTTTACCGCATGTTCTCTTGCCCTTCTGTCGGCCAAGAATGCCAATTCTTTGTCGTCCTTGGCCTCGTCGGCGTGGACGAACACTTCTATTATGTGTTTGTTCGTCATCAGCTGTGCGCGTATGAGGCCCGTGGAGGCTTCGTGAGCGCACATTTTATCCTTCTCCATGGGTCCGGGCATGCCCAATGCGATGACGATGTCGCACCCTTTCTCTTCGATGAGCTTCTTGCATGCGACGGGGAGGTCTTTGACCCCGGGGACGGTGTACCTCTCCGTTCTGAACCCTGTGCCCGTCCTTTCCAGCTCGTCTATTGCGGCGCGTCCCATGTCGAACCTTGCAAAGGTCGTGTCGGCGACGCCGATGATCTTCATTCCTCTCCCTCCAGGCTCCTTATTCTCTGCACTATCCTTCTGGTGGCGTTAAGGTCTTCGGCGCATTCGTCGGCCCTTGCCACTTTGATGCCGGCCAATCCTCTCTTTGCCAATTCGTCTTCGAGTTCGCCGGCATCGAATGTCTGATCGAACCCCAGCACGATGATGTCGGGAGCCACCTCCCGCACGGTGTCGAACATATCTCCGCCGTTGCCGACGATGGCGCGGTCGACGGTCTTCAGACTGCCGACGATCCTGACCCTCATGCCCTCGGGGGTGATCGGTTCATGCTTCTTCTTCCTGACGGTGTCGTCGCAGGCGACGACGACGACCAGTTCGTCGCCCATCGACCTTGCCTGCTCCAAATATGATATGTGGCCCGTATGCAGGATGTCGAAGACGCCCGATGCCATGATCCTCACCATTGTATCACAGGTCGGCCCCTGTCCTTTCAAGATATTCGTCCCAAGCTTCGATTATTTCGTCGCCGGTTATGAACTGCATGTCGTTCTTTTCTGCGTATTCCATGACGCACGCCTTATTTGTGGCTCCGCCGTTGTCTCCCATCATCTCGCAGAGCGTCGCGGACGGGTGGACTCCCGCCATGTACATGAGCGCGGTGCAGAGTTCGGTGTGGCCCCGGCGGGTCTTGAGAATATTTTTCGTCGTGTTCAGAAGATGCACATGGCCGGGTGCTCTGAAATTCGCGCCCAGTTCGCGGATCTTCTGTTCGGTGGGCGAATCTCCGAATATCGTTTTCACATATTCCGATATTGTGAGGGCGCGGTCTGCATCGGTGATGCCCGTGTACGTCTTCCTGTGGTTTATGGTCACTCCGAAAGACGACTTCGTATTGTCGTACGGTATGTCGTTGGGAGCCATGGATTCAAGCAGCGGATACTTCTTCCGCGCGTCCCAAAAGACATCCGACAGGAAAGGAAGGCCGAGCTCTGCGGCAATCCTGTTGGGCGTCGTGGTGCACACCAGTCCGCCTGCGTCGTGCCTCATCGTTCTGAGCGCGTCCGCCGTTATGAATTGTGACGCAATGGTCATGTCTGCCTCGCGTTCACGATCGTCGAAGTCATACACCAGAACCATCTTTCCATTTTGTATATCGCTGAGAACCTTTCCTACAGACATAGAGATCACCCTGCCCCCTCCCCCACTCTCCGGACGCGTACATGCGACTCGCATATAAATGATTGTTCACCATGTACCAAAAAATAAGTATGACCCAAGCCCATGCTGCGGTCTGCTTTTATACTCGCATAAGATAACGACTGGTTGAATGACGAAGACGACGGAGCCGGACAAATATAGGCAGGCGGCCATGCTTCCTGAGCATATTGAAGAGTCGCTCAGGACGCTGTCGGCTCTGCGGCTGCCGCCCGAGCTGAGAGTATGCATATTCGGAGTGGGAGCCTCGGCTCTTGCGGCCGACGTTCTCTCCGACTATGCGGACGGTGCGTCCCGATCGCCCATTTACGTCATCCGCGGAACAGAACTCCCGGGATGGGCCGACGAGAGCACAGCCGTGATCGCGGTGAGCTACTCCGGAGACACCTGCGAAGTCCTCGACGCTTATGAGAAAGCCCATGTCCGAGGCTGCAAGATCGCGTGCATAACATCCGGCGGAAAACTTTTGGAGAAATGCGCGTCCAACGGCGACCGCGCCGTCAGACTGCCGCCCGGCCTCGTGTCGAGGGATGCGTTCGGCTACATCATAGGAAGCATAGCCGCCGTGATCGAGGCCATGGGCGTCTGCAAGGCGGCCACCGACCTCGAGGCGCTGATCCCGGAATTGAAAAGACACCGCGACGAGATCGTGGACAAGGGTTACGCCCAAGACATGGCCATGAGGCTACTGGACAGGATACCGGTCATTTACAGCCTCGGAAGCATGAGATCGTCCGCAATAAGATGGAAGGCGCAGATAAACGAGAACACCGAATTCCTGTCGTTCTGCGGTTCTCTTCCGGAGTTCAATCACAACGAGATCGTCGGATGGACCGGCGACTGCAACAGCGAACTGTTCGTTCCTGTGGTGATCTACGATGAAAACGCGTCGCAGAGCATGAAGAACATGACCGACACCTCGATGGACATCCTGACGGAAAAGGGGTTCGACATCGTGACATACACTGTCAGCGGCTCCGGGAATCTGGAGAAGAATCTGAAATGCATTCTGATGGGGGATCTGGTGTCCATAAAGATGGCATGCGTCCGCCGTACGATAACTGCATAAGGCGGGGACGGCGGCCTTCGGGCGTGCGAACACTTTTTTAACCGCTCGGTGTTACACGCCTTGAATTATATGACGCTGGATGACGCACGCTACATCAGACGGGAGGTCATGGCTCACAACGAATGGTTCGAGGAATGCATACCGATGATCGCATCCGAGAACCTGATGAGTCCGCTGGCCAAAGAGATGCTCATATCCGACTTTGCCGACAGGTACGCCGAAGGACTGCCCGGCAAGAGATATTACCAAGGGAACATCTATGTCGACCGGGTCGAGGAGAAAGCGACCGAATTGGCCAAAAAGCTGTTCAAGTCCGACTTCGCCGATGTCAGGCCGATCTCCGGGACCGTTGCCAACATGGCGGTTCTGTTCGCATTCGCCGAGCCCGGCGACACGATAACCACCTGCGCGCTTGCACAGGGGGCGCACATATCGACCTGCGAATTCGGCGCTTTCGGCCAGAGGGCGGTGCGCTCGGTCAACTATCCCTTCAGCGTCGAGGACATGAACCTCGATGTCGATGGGACGATCAAACTTCTGAAGAAAGAGAAGCCTAAGATCGCACAGTTCGGTCTGTCGGTGTTCCTGTTCCCGCCGCCGGTGAAAGAGCTCAAACCCACCTTCGACGAGATAGGGTGCCTGGTGTGGGAAGATTGCGCCCATGTCCTCGGCCTGATCGCCGGGGGGCAGTTCCAAAAACCCTTCGACGACGGAATACAGATAGTGTCCGCGTCGACGCACAAGACGTTCCCGGGCCCCAACCACGGGATAATCCTCGCTTCGAACATAACCGAGGAGCAGGAGAAGAAGATCCAAAAGGCCGTGTTCCCGGGAGTGACGTCGAGCCACCACCTTCATGCGATGGCAGCGCTCGCCGTGTCTCTTGCGGAGATGGACGTCTTCGCTAAAGATTACGCGGCGCAGGCCTGCAAGAACGCACGCGCGCTCGGCCAAGCCCTTCACGAACTGGGAGTGCCGGTGCTTTGTCC
>JAITQH010000089.1 GCA_031288985.1 Candidatus Methanoplasma sp.
CGCGAGACCCATTATCCCGTTCGTGCGTATGAATGCGGTTCGATGCAATGCCCGAAGTTCTTCCTCCCTTCTGAAGTATTCTGACGGGGAGTTCGCGGCAAACATTTTCCTTTCGCTCATCGAGACGCAAATCGGTTTGTCCCCCTGCATGTCGGCCGCGAGCTCGGACTCTCTCGTCTCGTTGACGATCTTTACTTTATGCAATCCCTGCGCAACCGCGGCGGTCATGCTTTTCCCGTGGTATGTCTCCATAAGATCATTGCCGTCAATACTGACTGTGAAGGGTTTGTGCGAGAAGGAGATCGGAGACGCAACAACAGTGAGCGACGCGCCGCCTTCGCTCTCGGCCGGCATCTTCGGGGTTTTGCGAATGCGTGAAAAGTATGGCAAGATCGCGGCGAAATGAAAGAATGCGGCGATTACCGCCAGGGTTGCCGAACCGAACGCATACATTAGGAAGATCATGTCGTCTCTTCCCCATATTATCACCAGAACTACGATGAAAACCGGTAGAAATATTGCAGTTATGCGACCCCCATCATTTCAATCATCTTGCGTGGAATGATGCATCAACTCCATTGAATGATAAGTGGTTTTTCCGGAGTCCGCGCCCCTGATGCATCAACCATTGGTTGGGACGGCGCCCTATTTTTGACAGAGGGGTTTCCGGGCCTGACAGTCGTGGTAATTCTATGGAGGATCCTCGGCGTGTTATGGCTGTGTATGCTGTGCGGAAGCGGCGATCTAACGGGGCCTCCGAGTCCAATCCCAGCACCCTCTTTGCCGCATGCATCGCTCGCATATCGCGACCTGTGGAACGCGATCTTGGTAATATTCCGGCCACGCTTCTGAGAGTTCCTCAATGTGGCCACACCAAATACCATCCCGCGATGAGGACTACCGACTCTGTCAAGGATACGATCAGGACGCTGTTTCTTTTCGCACGGCGAAAAAGTTCGGTCACGTCCTTGTTTTCTTTTGCGGCAGCTTCGATCTTGTACGCGTACAGCACCGAGAAACATGTCACGAAGCTCGGAACCCATGCAGCCATCGCCATGGCGTATCCCGACCCGCGAGAAACGAAAAACAAACCATACATTGCAAATACAAGTGCGGTACCGGCCACGGTCGCCACTGAGACAAAGCACAGAGCGCGCTGCTTGTTTGCAATGGGGTTGGTAAATGGAGGGATGGAGTTCAGAGGATTCAGTTCAGAGAGATCCATAGTCTGCAATCCATCCCTGCATGTTTAGAATTTGTCAGTGCAGAGCGAACCCGCCCCCACAACATTGTCCAAAGCGCCTATGGTGCTTCCGTATGCGACATCTCCAATAACCTTTGGCGTGACCTTTGCCGCAATCTCTGCTGCGGTCTTGGCGGTGACAATTTTCGCCACCCCGAAGCCTACGGTCAGGGGGTTGGATATGAGGCCTATCACTGTGATGGCATCGCCGACAGCCTTCAATGCATTGTTGTTGGTGACATTACCAACTATTGTCGCGCTCCACCCGACGACGGAGAGTGCTATACTCCAAATAAAACCGCCCTCGTATTCCATTTCCTCTTCTTTCAGATCCCTGTACTTCACAGGCATCCTCAGTTCGTATTTGTTTGCGTTTGCGTACATTTCCCCAATACCTCCCCCGTAGAGACGCCTTTTTTGAAAAAAACGGCGCACCGGTTGATGCAGTTGCGCCAAGCACACCTGCGTTTTTGTGTATCGGTTTTTTTTTTTATATAAGCTTTGCCATTCTCAATAGATATTTGTCTAATACGGACAGGGGAGGGTTCTATGAAGGTCCAAGTGGTGGAACAGCATGATTCATCCGATTGCGCGGCGGCATGCGTCGCAAGCGTGTGTGCGTTCTACAAGAAAGAGATATCGATCGTCAAGCTTCGGGAGCTCCTGGGGACCGATGCCGCAGGCACGACCGTCAAGAGCATCGGAGACTCCCTGTCCAAGCTTGGGTTCGAGACGAGAACGGCCGCCGTCGGCGAGGAGGCCTTCGCCGAAGGGTTCACTCTCCCGGCCATAGCGAGGATCGTAAGAGACGACGGCACGGCGCACTTTGTGGTGATATCCAAAATAAAGAGAAGGAAGATCAAGTACATGGATCCCGCCTTCGACCGCATCCAAAAGAAGAAGCCGAAGGAGTTCCACAAAGATTTCGACGGAACGCTCGTGCTCATGGTCCCGGACAACAATTTCGTTCGAAGCAAGGAAGGCGCCAAGAGCGTGTTCTCCGGGTTCACCTCGCTTCTGAAGCCCCACATGAAGCTGTTCACCGTCGCGATAGCCGCGTCCGTTCTGCTTACGGTCTTCGGAATAGTCATGTCGGTGTTCAACAAGGTGCTGATAGACGAGATAATCCCCTACAGCCAAGATCGGCAGCTGATGCTGTACGCTCTGATACTGGCCATCGTCACGGTGACGCAGGTGGCCCTCTCCGCGTTCAGGCAGCATACGGTGCTTTACCTCTCGCAAAAAATAGACATCCCGCTGATGCTTGGATATTTCAGGCACATATTCAAGCTCCCCATGAACTTCTTCGCGTCCCGCAAGACGGGGGACATCCTCACAAGGTTCCAGGATGCGGGAGTTGTCCAAAGCATCCTTACGAACATCGCGCTGACGGTCATAATCGACGTGTCCATGGTGGCCATCGTCGGAGTGATCCTGTACACCATGAACGCCTCGCTGTTCGGGATAGTGATCCTTCTCGTGATCGTGAACGCCGTGCTGATATTCGTGTTCAAAGGCCCGTACAAGAAACTCAACAAGCGTTCCATGGAGCAGGGGGCGAGGCTCAACTCCCAGATAATCGAAAGCCTCAATGGAATCGAGACCGTGAAGACCAACTCCGCCGAGAATCGAGTGATGGAAAAGATCGAGACCGAATACATAAAAGCCCTCAGGATCGGGTTCGGCGGAGGCGTGCTGTCCAACATCCAGGGGAGCATATCCGGGATAGCGGGAGGGTTCGGAAGCCTGTGGCTGATGGTCATGGGCGGTCTGATGGTGATAAACGGGGGTACGACCCTCGGGACGCTCGTTGCCTTCTCCTCCCTTGCGGGGTTCTTCACCGATCCGATAAACAGGCTGGTGAGCCTCCAGCTGAGCATACAGGAGGCCGGCATATCCCTGAACCGTTTGGCGGAGATATACGACGTGAAGGAGGAAGAGGAGCTGGAAGCGGGGAAGGACGGCTCCGCGCTCTTGGGAGGGGTCGGCACCATAGAGATCGACAACGTGACGTTCCGCTACGGGTCCAGGCAGCCCATACTCAAAGGGATATCGATGACCATCCCCAAAGGAGAGAAGGTCGCGATAGTGGGGAGATCGGGATGCGGCAAGACCACGCTGTCGAAGCTGCTTCTCAAATTCTACGTCCCGGAAGAAGGGACGATAACCTTCAACGGCTCTGAGATCCGCGACGCGGACGCATTCTCGCTCAGAGAGCGCATAGGATGCGTTCCACAGAACGTGCAGCTGTTCAGCGGATCCATAAACGACAACATACTCATCGGCAAGCCCGACGCGTCTCCCGGGGAGATAGCGGCGGCATGCAGGCTCTCGGGCTGCGACGAGTTCCTCCGCCGCCTTCCCGCCGGGTGCAACACGTTCCTCGACGAGAACGGCGGCGGCCTGTCCGGAGGGGAGAAACAGAGGATAGCCATGGCGAGGGCGATCGTCAAAAGGCCGGAGTTCATAATACTCGACGAAGCGACGTCCAACATGGATTTCATCACGGAGCAGGAGATATACGACACGATCTTCGACAAGCTGGACGACACGACGATGCTGATCATCGCCCACCGTCTCAGCACTATACGAAGATGCGATTCCATATGCGTCATGGAGGGCGGGAGGATCGTCGAGACCGGCGCCCACGACGAACTCTTGGAGAAAGGGGGGAAGTACGCCGAACTGTGGAACAGCCAGGTGGGAACCCCTGCCGCGACGCCGAAGAAGAGGAAGCGGGCCGGTTCGGAACGCAGGACGGAAGGTGACGAGATTGAATATTCGTAACGAGATAGAAATGGCCGAGAACAAGACGCTGAAACTGAACAACGTCATTTCGAGGGCGTTCGGCGCGGGGGAGGAGGAGACGCAGAAGACGATGATGATGTTCGAGTCCTACGCAAAGAAGAACGGCCTCAGGCCTTACGGCCCGACGGTGATAAAGAACAGCGGGAAGTTCGACAACGGCTTGCTGGTGCAAACCAACGAGTTCATGGTGCAGCTCAGAGAGGCCCCGGAACGCATCGAATCTCCGTACTGTTTCGCCGAGGCCGTGAGGGTCGGAGGCTGCATCCTCGCGAGATACCGCGGACCGGCGTACAGCCTGCCGGCGGCATACGGCAAGATACAGGTGCATGCGTTCGAGAATGGGATCGAACTATCCGGCGCGACGTACACCGTGCTCGTGGAACAGACCGGCGACGGAATATTGGCGGACGTGTTCGCGGAGACCGTGGCATGAGCAGGCTGGGAGAGTACGACCTGAAGAGGCTGAGCGACAGCCGCATACAGTATCTGCGGAACCCTCCCAAGTTCACGTACATATTCACGCTCATCGTGATCCTCGCCGTTGCGGCGGTCCTTGTCTGGGGAGCGTACTCCGTGCGTGCGGAAGAGGTCAGGACGTCCGGCGTCATCGCCGCCGGAGGAAGCACGATAGTGTCCCCGGAGATAACCGGCGTCGTGTCCGAGGTCATTTTCCGCGAAGGCGCCGAAGTGGAGGAAGGCGACGCGGTGATCAAATTCGACCATTCGGACATCGACCTCGCGCTGGAAAGGCTCCGTTCGGACAGGGACAGGCTGAACACGCGGACGTCGTACATAGACAGGTTCGTCTCCGCCACGTACGGCGGCGATCCGGCGCAGCCGTTCTCTGACACCGGGGAGCAGCGGGAATTCTTTGCCCTCTTCGCCAAATACCGCGCCGATCTCAATGCGTATGCAGGGGTCCAAGAGGCGGTCGACTCCCTGAACTACCAGACCCGCGCCTCGCTGCTTTCCGAGAGGTCCGGCCTCTCGGACTCCCTCTCGTCGATCGACGGCGACATAAGATCTTATGAATCTGCTCTCTTAAGATATGACATCAGGGCGCGCGGACCCGGCATCCTGCATCTGGACTCCGAGATCAAGGCGGGAATGACGCTTCAGGCGGGGGCGATCCTCGGAAGCGTCAGCTCCCCCGAGGACTCCCGCCGCATCGAGATGGTCATACCGTCATGGGAGCGCGCCAAGCTCGAGGCCGGGCAGGAGTGCCGCTTCACGGTGGACGGCCTCCCCCAGACGGAGTACGGAGATCTAAGGGGGGCGATATCGTCGATATCCGAGAACGCGATCATCACGGAGAACGGCGCCTTCTTCCGCATAACCGCCGAATACTCCGACGACCGCATATACGATTCCAAAGGAGTCCCGGTAAAACTCTCCGACGGAATGACGGTGAGCGTCTGGGTAACCTACGAAAAGACAACCCATCTGAAATATTGGATGGATCAGATAGGCCTTGGAGACTACTTCTGACGGCCGCCGCCTGCGATCGGGCGGCAGATCCATGACCATATTTCTTACAATAACTCGGGCGACGCGGTTCAGTCGAACCGTTTCATGTCCACTTCTCCCGTTCCGAGGTGGACGATCGGCATGACCGCCGGGTCGGGATTGAAGTTGTGCATCTTTTGGAAATCCGTCTGGCTTTGCCACGCGGACGCGTTGATCATCTTCACGCCTTTGTAATTCATCCACCCCGCGCCGTGGACGTGCCCCGAAACGAATATCTCCGGGACCCTGTCAATGACCAGATAGTCCTTCTTCTCGGGAGCCAGCGCGGTCTTCCCGCCGTACATGGGGCACAGATGGCGGCGGTCCAGCATCTCCTTCATGACGCGCACCGGGTCGTCGTAGGACATGCCGCGGACGCTTGCCACCCAGTCGTCGATGCCCTTGCCGTGGTAGGACACGACCGTTCTTCCTTCAATGTTCAGATTTATGGGGTTGCCGGCCAGGATTATGTTGGAGTCGAAGGATTGGGTGAACGCCTCGCTCAGGGCGGGCTGCGGCTCGGCCAGGCGGACCGCGTCATGGTTGCCCGGCTGCATGACGATCTTTATGTGGTCGGGGACATCCTTCAGGTATTCTCCGAGTTCGGCGTACTGGCGGTAGATGTCCATCTCGTCCAGTTCCTTGTCCTGCCCCGGGAACACCCCGATGCCGTCCACCACGTCGCCCGGAAGCACAAGATAATCCAGATCGGCATCGTAGGCGTATGTTTTCAGCCAGGCCATCATGCTCTCCCACTGTCTGCGCAGGAACGTATGGCTTCCGATGTGGATGTCGGAAAGGAATGCGGCCTTCGCCACCGAGTCGGACGGGATCCACCTGTTGGCTGCGGGCACGTCGGGCCTGAAGATCTCCTCCGCGATGAACAGATCTCCTTTCATCGAAGGCTTTCCGGATACTCCGATGACCTCGTCGTTCACGAACGTCTCTTTGATCAGCGGACTGTCCTTGTTGATCAGGACGGTGCATGTGCCGTCCTCATCCTCCAGAGTGATGGTTATGTGGCCGTTCTTGGTGTCCTTCTTGCCGTAGACCATGCCGATGATCTTGGTGTCCCTTCCGAGGCCGAAGGCCTTGCTTATGGTGGGCGCGGCCTTTCCGAAGTCGCGCCGGCTCTCTATGATCTTCCTCAGGGCGTAGAACCTGTTCCTGAAATATGCAGCGAAGTCGTTGATCTTGCCCTCGCAGGTCGAGTCGCCGGTGACGTCAGTCCCGGCTATCACGGATATGTCCGAGTCCCTTTTGTTCTGTCGGACGATGGTCTTGGGGCTCTCGAATATTATCTTGTCTCCCGTGATGCAGTCCATCACGTCCTGTTTCGTGACGAACATGGCATTTGTCGAAAGGGAAGTGAGGACAGTGTTTATGAAGGACATCGGGTCGGAGTTGGACAGCACCATCTCCAGCGCGTCGGGGGACAGGAACATCCTCCTCCGGGCGGCCGCGTCCAAAACATCCGTTCTCATGTTCTCCGGCTATGCGCTGCGCACTAATAATATTTTATGGGCATCTCATAAACACAGGCAAATATCTCTGTGAACCCATAATTTTTGTTTTGGCATCCGTTTACGCAAGTAAACGGGATGCCGGTGCATTATTGTTGTTATTCGGGTTTTCCACCGACAAAAACAATGCCGTGTTGAGCAAAATCGGTTGCGGCTTTTATTGCTTCTCTCTTATCCTTGAAACGCTTTTGGTCGCCCCAAAACGGAATCGCCCAGTTCAACGATTTTAATTCCGGATCAAACTTCGCTATCAGAACCAGATACTCAGTATTGTATTTGCCAAAATCACTCGGATCGGGGATCGTCGCTTTTCTGATGCAATCAGTTGAGGATACAATTAATGTAAAAGGAAAAGACGAACTGTCTGCATCATAGTCGAATCCCGCCCCGTTCATTACAAAATCGGTTGCGGCCTTTTTTGCTTCGTCCAAGCTCTCGTAGGTTTCTTGCTTTGACCCGATTTTCGTGCTTTCATCTATTTCTTTTCCATATTTGTAAACATACAGCCCCACCATAAAGCTGCCCTCTGCTTTTTTGACAATTGCATTTCTGAAATCTTTAGTTTCATTAAAGACTGTCTCTCCCTCAACCCACTTTTTTGCGTCCTGAGTCCAATCCGTCATTTTATTTTTCTCCCTTATCTTTTACGCTGGCATCCTGCTTGCTTATGTCAGTGAGATGCCAATATATTATTTTATGGCGGGCGGGGGCGTGGAGAACATGCACGCAGACTTTGCCGGGTTCCCGCAATGCAAAAAAAGGGTGGACGGAAGAGGAAGGGCGCGTGTTCGCGCCCGCCCGCTTCCGTCCGTGTCGGAGGGAGCCTTCAGGCCTTTTGCCTTCTGTGTCTGACGGCGCCGGCGACCGCCAGAATGGCTATGAGCGCCGACAGCAGGAGCACGAGCGGGATCCACCCGTTCGATCCATCATCCTCGGACGACGGTTCGAGCCTCGGAGCGTCGTCCGCGACGGGGACGGAGGCCACGATTATCGTGTGATCGGAGGCCACGTTGTAGAACACGTAATATCCGATCGCAATGTCTTCGGCGGACAGCGGAACGCCGTCGACGCTCACCCTTTCGATCCTATGGCCGGCCATTGGGGAGAAGTCGAATCTCCCGATCCCGCCGTCCGCCACCACGACCCCGCCGGAGGGAGTGATGTTCGACCCGGCGTCCGAAGAGGCCTGTATGATCCGGTCGGCGGGGCGGGGCGCCGCTTTGCCGACGACGTCTATCGTGTGGTCTGCGGAGACGGCCGTGAACGTATAGCTTCCCGACGATATCTGAGAAGAGGTCAGCGCGTATTCTCCGGGCTGACCGCGGTCAACCACCACGCAGTCGACCGCATATCCGAAGCCGGCCTTGAAGGTGAAGGTCCGGCCGCCGCCGTCGGCTACGACCACCGCG
>JAITQH010000047.1 GCA_031288985.1 Candidatus Methanoplasma sp.
GATCAGGCGGAAAAAGGACTCGATCTGAACGCGGCGGTCGACATAGTCGGCAACACCCTTCTGATCCTGGCGGCCAAGAAGATCGGCGCCGCAAGGGGATACAACAGTTCAACGCTTCCGGGAAGGTTCCTGACGGTGCTGCTGCGTTCGGGCGCGGATCCGAATGCGGCCGACAACAACCGCGTCACTCCGCTGATGGCGGCATGCGGAACGAGGGGGAGGGACGGGGAGGATGCACAGCTGGTGCTTCTTGAAAAAGGAGCCGGCGTTTCGGCAACGGACGACAAGGGAAGGACCCCGCTCATGTACGCCGCAGGGAACGGCAACACGATCTCGGGCAGGAACATGGCGGAAATGTTGTTCGAATTCGGAGACCCGCTGCCTGCGGCGGTGGGCAACGACAGGAAGAGCGCATTGGACATCGCGGTCGAGGCGAACAACGAGGAGCTCGTAAAATATCTTTTAACCAAGCTGTAAGGAGGAATGAAAATCAGCGACGACTATGTAAAACAGATGATCGATGCGCAGAGGCAGGCTCTGAAGGCGTCGGGAATGGACGACAAACAGATAGAGGCCCTGCTTGCGCAGGCCCGTCAGGCGATGGAGGCTCAGGCGCAGGTGATGAAGAGCATGGGGCTGGATATCTCCCAAATGATGGGAAACGCCCCGCAGCAGACGGCGGCCGCCGTCGGCGCCATCGAGGATGCTCTCGAAGGGCTTTTGGACGAAGACGACATCGATCTGGATGCGTTCACCGCCGCGAACGCCCCGCCGAAACAGTTCGAGAAATACGTCCCCATAGGCGCGTTGCTGATAGGGACGCATGGTGAACCTTATGGGACGATCGCGGTCACACAGGACAGGGAGGACACGGCATACGTTCTCGAAGAGGGATGGGGCATAGAGAACAGGAAGGAAGGCCTGAAGATGCTTGAATCCCTTATGGAAGGAAGACACGCCAAGAAGTTCGGCGGCGTCTTCGAGGCCATCAAGGCAGGCAAGACCGACGGCATAGACGCGGACGAGGTTGAATGCTACGAGGGCGGAGTAAGCACGCTCGCAGAGTACATCAACATCCCCGAAGCGCAGGTCAGAGGATGCAAAACACTCATCGCCTGGGATCTGGAGCGCGTGGGATATCTCGCGAGGCTGTTCCTCAACATGGGATACATCACCGACGACGAGGCATGGGACTGGATCGGGAAGGCCGCCGCAGAGGTCAAGAAACACTTCGGCGCATGGGAGGACTATTACGTTTCGGTCCTTTTGGGGAGGGGTTTCGCCATGGGGATAGACGAGGAGCCGTACCACGTGGCGCACGATCTTCTGGTCGACGACCGCGAGTTCTTGGACAGACATCCCATAAGCGCGTTCTGACTCAGAGACAATAATAAAAGGGCGGGGCGGCGGGAGGCCGCCCGCCCTCAATTTTCCGCTCCGGCGGTTATCAGCTGTTCCACGATCTCCGTGAACCCCGCTTCGCCGGCATAGAACAGGGCGCTGCGGGTGCTGTTGTCCACTGCGTTGACATCCGCTCCTGCGGCGATCAGAACAGCGGTGAAATCGTTGCGTCCGGCCTTCGCGGCTGCGATGAGGGGAGTTTCGCTGCCGCTGTCCTTGGCATTGACGTCCGCTCCGGCGGCGATGAGGGCCTTCCCAATGAATTTGTTGCCCCGGACCGCGGCGTAATGCAATGGGGAGCCGCCATTGAGAAGTTTCTTGTTGGCATCGGCTCCGTTCTTCAAAAGCACCTCGGCCATGTGTATGTTGTCTGCGGCGCATGCGAGCATGAGCGGGGTCTCTCCGCCGTCGTTGACGGCATCGATGTCATATTTGCCGGTCTTGATCAGCGATTCCACGATCTCGGTGTGTCCGCCATGGCAGGCCTGATGGAGGGCCGTGTTCCCAAAGTCGTCGGCGTCAGTGGATATGCTCAGCAGGCCGACGATGTCGCGGAGGCCCTTTGCGGTGGCATGATCCAGCGCGGTGTGTCCGTTCACATCCCTTATGGAGGCGTCCGCACCCAGGCCGAGGATGAATTTCGCGGCCTCCGTCTTGGCCGCGGCGACGGCATAGATCAAAGGACTCTGACCCGCCTTATCGGTGGCGTTGACGTCTGCGCCGGCATCAGTCAGAAGCTTCAGGATGTCTTTGCTGCCTGTTCTTGCGGCATAATGCAGCGGTGTGACGCTGTTGTTGTCGGCAAGGGATACGTCTGCGCCGGCGGCTATCAGAAGACCTACGATGTCGCGGGCGCCTTTCTGACTCGAATATGCCAGCGCGGTGCAGCCGATCCCGTCGCGTTTGTTGACGTTCAGGCCACCCTTTTTAAGGAAAGCCTCCGCAACTCCTTTTTGTCCGTTCTTGCATGCGTTCAAAAATACGTCGTCCATCGTCAAATCTCCCCGGGCCCAAAAGGCCCTCATCCTAACCGAGCATTGTCATGGACGTCAACGGATTTATTACTGCCGAACATTCTTCAATTCCCGAGGGCGCGGGCGACATTGGCAAAGCCAGGTTCCAGCGATGCCCCGGCGGCGCGGGCCTTGTCCGCAAGGCCCATTTCGGAGTAGACGTCCACCAGACATCTCCTGATGCATTCTTTGGCGTATTTCGGAAGCAACGACGGCAGTTCGGAGTGGAACGGAGATCTGTACCCATCTCCCGCCTTCTCCGACGATCTTAGGCGGTCGTACACGGAATCCGAGGCGTCGGCCCGCCCGCCCTGCCCCGTCAGGGCAAGCGCCCTCTCCAGCGACGCGGCCGCGCCCTGCCGGTCTCCCGCTTCGATCTGACACAGTGCAAGGTTGAAGAACACGGCAGGATGCGGGTTCGCAGCCGACAGGCCTTTGAATATTCCGTATCCCTGGGCGGCCGCGCCGGTCTTGAGAAGCGACAATCCAAGATTGAACAAGGCCTTTTCGGGTTCTCCGAGGCCGCCGCCTTTCTGAGCAGACATGTCTGTGTTCGCGCCGAGCATGATATATCTGATGGGCGCAAAGGATAATGACCTTTTCCGTCGCCCGGCCCCGTTCGGCGGCGATCGCCGCCCCGCAAGAGCCGTCAAAAAGCCGCCCCACGTCCCTTTTTGCCATATGCGGCATCCGTGCGTGTAATAGACTTTAAATATGGATTCGGGTTTCACAGCCGTATTATATTGCACAGGTGGCGTAAATGGTAAGAAAGCCCGCATCGATGTACAGAAGAATTACAGGACAGGCGTATACACGCCGCGAATATATGGGAGGCGTTCCGGCAAGCAGGATCAGCCAGTTCGATATGGGCAATCTCCAGGGAGAGTTCCCGGTCACGCTTACGCTGAAGGTCAAGAACCGTGTTCAGATAAGGCACACGGCGATCGAGGCCGGCCGTATCGCAGCCAACAAGATGCTCTCCGGACAGGCGGGCACAGTGAACTACCACCTCAAGGTGAGAGCGTTCCCCCACTGCGTACTGAGAGAGAACAAACTCGCCACCGGCGCAGGTGCAGACCGTGTGTCGAGCGGAATGCGCAAAGCCTTCGGCAAGAACGTAGGCACAGCCGCGAGGCTTGAGCGCAACCAGGCGATATTCACCGTTCAGGTTGCGGCCGAGAAGGTCAACGTCGCGAAAGAGGCGCTCTGGAAAGCATCCATGAAGCTCCCCTCCCCCTGCTACATAGACGTGGAGCAGGGACAGGAATACGTAAAGTGAGATGTTCGATCTTGAGATCGAACGCATAAACGATTGGATCCGCAACAGAGGTTTCGACTCTGTTGCACTCCAATTCCCTGAGGGATTGAAACTCAGGGCGTTGGAGGTCTCAGACCTTATTTTCAAGAGTACAGGCGTCAGGGCCGTCATTTTGGGGCATCCGTGCTACGGCGCGTGCGATCTGTTCACCGATTACAGAAAATATGCTTCAGCTCTGATACATTTCGGGCATTCTCCGATACCCTCGATGGGAGAGGACGGGAACATATTGTTCATCGAAGCCAAAGCGTCCGTGGACATTGCGGACGCGGTGAGAAAGGTTGCGGCGATCCTTCCCGAAAAGGTGGGAATACTTGCGACGGTGCAGTATGTGCACCTGATCAAAGATGCAAAAAGGGTTTTGGAAGAGGAAGGGAAACAGGTGTACGTCGGGATCGGCGACCAACGGATATGCCACCCCGGCCAGATCCTTGGGTGCAACTTCAGTGCGGCGTCCGCCGTCGGGAACGACGCGGAAGCATTCCTGTTTCTGGGAGA
>JAITQH010000067.1 GCA_031288985.1 Candidatus Methanoplasma sp.
CCGCGAACACATCCCTGGACATCCTCAGGGTGCAGATGCGCCAGCTCAGGGATTCCATCAGGACGATGGACGACGAGATGAGGAAAGCGGCCGGAGAGGGCATGGGGATCCATGTCAGAATGGGCGAGCTGACGGCCAAGGTCGCCGGACTCAAAAGGACCAAGCAGACGATCGTCGACGACCTGAAGCTGAAATCGGAGGAATTGGCAGACGTCACGGAAGAGCTGTCGGAGGCCGACGGCCGCCTGGCCGCCGTCTCCGAAGAGGTCGGGAGCCTCAGGGCGCAGAAGACCGAGGTCCGGGACAGGATAGCGCAGATCGCCCCTGCGGACATACAGGAAAGACTGAACGCGGTGCGCGAAAGGGTCTACGTTCTGACTCAGTCCGTATCCGATCTCAGAACGCAGAAGAACGCACTGGAGAACGAATCGTCCGGGTTGGCCAAGCAGATCCAGTCGGCCGAAGAGCAGATATCGCAGTACAGGAAGAAGGTCGCAGACGGCGAAGCGGAAGCCAAAGGATACGCCGAGAACGTCGCCGTGCTGGAAACGGAAATGTCCGCACTGAGAAGGATCGAGCGCGACATCGAGTCCGGCGTGGAGGATCTGAAGAATCAGAAGGACGCGTTGGTCGAGATAAGATACAAGCTGGAAACGGACAGATCCGCCGCCCAGGAGAAGATAGAGGCCAAAGAAGGCATAAGGGCGCAGCAGGAGGCGATGTCGATCACCACTGCGCAGCGCGTCGACCAGCTCAGGGCCGAGGCGGCGGAGCTTAAGACGGAGGCGCCGCAGCCGATACCCTCGGAAGAGGAGATCAGACGCGTGATAAGGACGTACGAAGGCACGCTGTCCAGAATAGGGAACGTGAACCTTCGCGCCATAGAGGAATATGACGAAAGGAAGGCGAGATACGACAGCCTTACGGCCGACATCGACCGCCTCAACAAGCAGATCAAAGATCTGAACGCACTCACAGACTCTCTGAACTCCCAGAAGAAGGGGCTGTTCATGGAGTCCTACAACGCCGTGAACGTGAACTTCAAGGAGGTCTATGCCCAGCTTTCCGGCGGCGGGGAGGCGTTCATGGGGCTGGAAGACGAGGACGACCCGTTCCTCGGAGGGCTTACGATAAACGCCAAACCCAAGAACGGAAAACTTTTGAGGCTGGAATCCCTGTCGGGAGGAGAGAAGTCGCTCACCGCACTGGCGTTCATATTCGCGATCCAGGAGTACCAACCGTCGCCGTTCTACGTGCTTGACGAGGTGGACATGTTCCTGGACTCGGTGAACGCGGAGATGGTGGCCAGAAGGGTCAAGGAGAGCTCCGCCAAGGCGCAGTTCATCCAAGTGTCGCTGAGAAAGGTCACACTGGCGATGGCGGACCACCTTATAGGCGTGACAAGGCCTCCCACGGGAATAAGCAAAGTGATAATACAGCCCGACCTCGCGGAGGTCTCGAAGTACGAGGAAGAGGCTTTGAAACAGCGGCCGCAAACATAAGATTAAAAGGAGGGGATGCAGATGGATGAGACCGTGAAAAGAGAAGGGATAGAGCAGCACCTGCTGTTCCATAAGGCTTTGAGCGAAGACAGCGGAGCCTTTGAAAGAATAAACGGGTATATGGACATCCTTGACAAGGCGGAGTCGGGCGAAAGGCTCACAGACCCCGTCGACGAGTCCATACGCGCCGTGTTCAGCCTGGTGCTGGAAAGCGGCATCGACCCTTGGGAGATAGACCTCAGGGAGTTTGTGAGGACGTACTCGAAGAAGGTGCGCGAGAACACCTTCGACATGATAGTGGCGGGCAAGCTGATCCTAATGGCCTGGAAGATACTCAGGCTTCAGTCCGAGGCAACGGCTTCAAGGGTCTATCAGCCCGAACCGGAGTACGACGAGTCGGATTTCTACCTGGAGGACGAGGACGATCGGATGTTCGTCCCGGAAGTGTCGTTCCAGGAGGCATTCCGGAGGGAGGAACTCCGTCCGGTTACGATGTACGAGCTTTTGGACGCCTTCGAGTCCGCCAGGATCGAGGTGGAGATACAGCAGGAGCGCGAAAGGGTGAGGCAGGAGCTTCGCGCCAAGGAGCCGCGGAGTTTCGACAACAAGGCGCACGACGAGGACGACGAGCATGACGTCGAGATAATCTGGGAGCGCATCAGGAGGCTCGGGGCGGGCGCCGTGCAGATCGACGAACTCTACACCGCAGACATCCTCGAGAACCTCAGGACCTTCGTTTCCGTGCTGCATCTGGTCAGGGAAGGGAGGCTGGACGTCAGGCAGGATGTCATGCCGAACGGCGAGATATACATAGAGATGACGGTTCCCGGGGCGGCCGAGCACGCGGAGACCCCGGCGGTGAACTGACATGGATGGGAAAGCAGCCGTCGAGGCCGCGCTGTTCTCCAGCTCCGAGAACCTGAAGGTGCAGGACATAGCGGATCGCACAGGTCTTGACGAGGCGGCGGTGCGCCACATCATCAAAGACCTGAGGACGGAGTACGACGAAAGGGACTCGGCGATCATGATAGCCAAGATAGGCTCGGAATACTGCATGATGCTCCGGCCGGAGTACGGCGAGTACACCGGGAAGTTCGCGAAAGCGGAGATGACCCCCGGAATGATGAGAACACTGAGCACCATCGCGTACAATCAGCCGGTTCTTCAGTCAGAGCTGTTCAGGACGCGCGGCGTAAGGACGTACGACGACGTCCACGCGCTCGCGGAGATGGGTTTCGTCCACAGGAAGAAATCCGGGCAGACGATGGAGCTTACGACCACGAACAGATTCTCCGAGTACTTCGGGATAGGCAGCACAAGGGTCGCCGACATCAAGAAATGGATAGACAAGCAGGCCAAGAACGCACAGGCCGAAGAGTCCGGCAAGGACGAACCGGAAACGGACGGCTGAGACCCGGGCCTGCCGATGCGCATGCCCAACGGGATCCGACTCCCCGTTTCGAGAAAGGCGGTCTGTTCGGCAAGACGCGGCGCCGGTGCGTTCAAAAGACATGTGATTTGCAAATTCTATAATGAAAGACTTGCAAATTCTATAATGAAAGACTTGCAAACTCTATAATATACTTGTTGTGAATATGGGATCATGGCAGAGGGACCGCCCGCATCGTCCGAAGAGATCCACAATTTATACCGTCCGAGGATCATCGACTCCTGCATATCGGAGAAACTCCGCGCTTTTGGCGGGGTGTTGATAACCGGGCCAAGATCCTGCGGCAAATCCTGGACAGGGATAAATCATTCGAGATCGGCGACCTTCATGGGAGACGAGGATGCAAACAGATCCGTCGCCCTGAATCCCCAATCGGCGCTGGAGGGAGAATATCCGCATCTGGTGGACGAATGGCAGGACGTTCCCAAGCTGTGGGACGTTGCACGCAGAAACATAGACCTGGCTCACAAAAAAGGCATGTATGTGTTCACGGGATCGTCCGTGCCTCCTCTGGAAAGGACGTCGCATACGGGCATAGGCAGATTCGCCAGAATGCACATGCGAACGATGTCCCTCTTCGAGTCCGGCGACAGCAGCGGTTCCGTAAGGCTGTCGGCCCTGTTCGACGCGGGCAGAGCCGACAACGCGCCGTCGAAGATGGATTACCAGCAGGCGGTCCGTCTGATATGCAGAGGCGGATGGCCCGGGGCGCTGGGCATCGACGACGACGCCGCGATAGGCATGTCCTATGACTACATCAATTCGGTGATCGACCTGGATATGTCCCGCGTCGACGGAAAGAGGCGGAGCAGGACGACCGCCGAACTGATGCTGAGATCCCTCGCAAGGAACAACGCATCTTCCGCAAGCATCTCCACCATAGGTGCAGACGTGCAGAGAGCCGGGACCAAGATCTCAGACATAACCGTGAACAGCTATTTGGAGGTCTTCAGGAAGCTTTTCATTATTGAAGAACAAACCGCCTGGCACCCTTCGCTTCGTTCAAGGACGCGCATCCGAACATCCCCAAAAAGGCATTTCACGGACCCTTCCCTTGCGGCCGCCGCGCTTGGCGCAAGGCCCAAGATGCTTCTTAAGGACGCCAAGACCGCAGGCCTCCTGTTTGAGTCCCTGTGTTACAGGGATCTGTGCGTCTATGCATCCGCATCTGGGGGGCGGGTCTTCCACTATCGGGACAATTCCGATCTTGAAGTTGATGCCGTGATACAGCTCGACGACGGCAGATGGGGGGCGGCGGAGGTCAAACTGGGGACCTTCGAATTCGAAAAAGCGGCGGTCAATCTTATACGCATGAAGAAAAAGATGGTGGCGGCAGGTGCGGAAGAACCCTCCTTCCTCATGATACTGAGCGCATCGGGGGGCGGAGCCCACACCCGCGCCGACGGGGTCGCAGAGGTGCCTATAGACTGTCTGGGACCGTGACCCTCCGAAATATTGCGGCGCTCAAGAACGTCGGATGCGGTCCCGACCCGACCGACCGGGTCAGAGTTGTGCCGGCAGGCGCCGGGCCGAGGCCGCACGATCCGAACGCACGGCATTCTCAACCTCATCCGCGCACGACTTCAGGTTTTTCCTGATATCCTTTCCCCAGAATCTGAGCACCGTATACCCCAGGCTTTCCAGTTCGGTGCGGACTTCGGCGTCGCGCGCCATGTTGCGTTCGATCTTCGGGATCCAATAGTCCCGGTTGCTCTTGATGCGGCCGCTGTTGCCGTCCCACTCGTACCCGTGCCAAAATTCACTGTCGCAGAACACAGCCACCTTCGGCCCTATGAACGCAATATCGGGCTTCCCCGGAAGGGACCTGCAGTTTTTGCGGTATCTCAGGCCGCGGGACCAAAGTTCTTTTCTGAGTGCGACTTCGATGGAAGTGTCCTTGGAGCGGATGGCGGACATCGTTTTTCTGCGCTGTTCGGGAGTAAGATTGTCAGTCATTCCTCCCCCCTCAGGTCAAGGCGGGTCTGGCGAATTCTGCTTCTTCCGCCGGTTCCGCCTTCAATATCGATGACGTCCTCCTCAAAGTGCGTGAAATCGATGGAAAAGTCATTCGGTCCATTTTTCGTTACTACCGCGTGGTCAATGCCGAGTCCGTCAAGAAGGCCGTATGTTGCAAGACTGCCGGGTTCGAGTTTAAGCACATCCCGAAGCAGCCATCTGCCGAGAGCGGAGTTGGGATCGGACATCAGAGCCTTGTCTCCCTCCTGGCAGATCTTGGCGGACAAAACGCCTCCGTCGGGAAGTCTGAGTTTGAAAGAGACGCCCCGCTGCGGGAAAAAACCGCTGTTTTCGCGAAGGGTCTTCGCCGGCACGCGGATGTACGCTTCGTCCATGTTTCTCTTTCTTCCGGACGCATTCCAGTGGTTGAGGCCGCTTTTTTCCGGAACGCATCTCCCGCCGCCCTTTTTGGCGGAGAACAGCGGAAGGTGCACAGACGGCCTGAAGCACGCCATTTCAAGGCCGGGCATCTTCCCGCTCATTTCTGCAAGAACCGCAAACGGTTCGTCTATGATGGCCACGCCGATCTCGTTCAGATGAGGCTTCGACGCGAACCGCATGTAGAGCGTACTCTTGGACCTGTGGAATTTGTATTCGTTCTTTCCGTCTGTGAAGGATGCCGTCGTTTTGCCGGGCGTCCTCCTGAGACGAATGTTCCCGACATCGATAAAATCCATTTTGGACTCCAATATGCGGACGGATCCCCGCCCCCTCACAATGCAGTGGTATATCAGGGCCTCGACGCCGTACGCCCTCATTGCAAATTCAAGCCTGGCATTCCTCAGTTTGGATGCCTCTGCGACAAGCTCCTCATCCGACAGAGATCTCAGCAAAGGGCTGTCTTTGTTGAATTCGGCGATCTTTTGGAAACTTGTTCCTCCGGAGTCTTCGACAAATGTTTTGACGCCTATCCCAACCTTGTTGAGTTTGGCGTCTATCGCACAGTCGGATCTCGACAGGTTGTCTGCCCCAAGGCATTCGCAAAAGATATTCTCGGCAAGTCTGGGTGCAAGATATGGGCAGTCGCTCTCCGAGAACATTTTCGACAATGCGCAGGCGGCCCGCAAATATTCAAGATATCGGTTTACCTTCTCATCTGCTATCTTTTCGATCAGCATGTGTGTCCGCACCTTCAAGCGCTTTCAGGATCCGTTCCGCAATTCTTTGGACCACCGGCACGGACACGGAGTTTCCGGCCTGCTTGTATCTGCCGGAGCTGCGCACAGCGGGAGCGAAATTGAAGTCGCCCGGGAACCCCTGCAGCCGCAGGCACTCTTCGGGAGTCAGCTTGCGCACCCCGTAATCGTCGCGGATCAGCGGGACATTGTGTCCTCCTCCGCCCATGTTGGCGGTGAGCGTGGGACAGACATTGTTCTTGTTCTCTCTGACATACGTGCGGCGGAGCTGATAGACCGTTTCTTTGTTCCTGACGTCCTTATCCAGCATCGGATGGTATTGGGACTCTTCCGTGTAGTAGAAGCAATCTTCAGCTTTGACGCCGGGGTGCGTTATGGAGGCCACCGTCTTTTCGAGGCGGATCGGCTCGGGCCAGGAGAAGTTCTTCAGGTCTTTTTCATTTTTGAATGCGACAATGTACACCCTTTCTCTGTTCTGCGGTATGTTGCCGTATTCCTTTGTGTTGAACACTCTGTGATCGATGATGTATCCGCAGTCTCTGAGGCACTTGCACACGCATTCGAACGTCCTGCCGCCGTCATGTTTGACAAGGTTCTTCACATTCTCAATGAAGACCACTCTGGGACTCTTGGCCTCGATGATTCTGATGATCTGAAAGAACAGTATGCCTCTGTCGTCCTCGAATCCTTTGCGGTATCCCGCCACGGAGAAGGCCTGACAAGGGAATCCTGCGGTGAGGATGTCCAGAGGGGGGACGCTTTGGGCATTGACGTTCCTGACGTCGCCCTCCTCGAGGTATTTGGGTCCGAAGTGTCCGCGGTATGTTTTACAGGCGTCGGCGTCAATCTCGTTTGCCCACACCATCTCGGCTCCGGCGTTCCTGAAGGCCAGACATATGCCGCCTATCCCGGCGAACATGCTGCCTACGGCATATTTGCCGCTTCCTGTCGAAACCGCCGCATTCAAACCGCAACGGCTCTCCGCCCGAGTCATTGTGCTCATCAGTGTCAATTAGGTCATGTTATAATATTTAAAGGGTGCGCGGGGGGAGGTGGCCGAAAGTGGCATGTTTTTGCCGCGGCATAGGATGCGCATATCAGCGGTGCATTGGGCGGAACAGTGCACAGCACCCGCGAAGCACGCGCACCCCTTCTGATTTTCCCCGCAGTAAAGTTTTTTAACAAAGCACGGCATGGTTGGATGATAATTATGGTCATGCCTCAAGTATTATTGGAAAAATCCGTTGACAAGCGCGTTTCGCTTCTTCTTAAGGACGGAAGGGTCCTTGAGGGAAAACTCACGGGCTTTGACGAGTACATGAACATGGTTCTTGAGGAGACCACGGAGAACAACGCGGCGGGCGCGGAGGAAAGGCGTCTCGGAACCGTGGTTCTGCGCGGCAACAATGTCGTGAGCATATCGCCGATCTAAGCGTCTTCACGGTCTTTGGCCGGAGGAAAACATGTCCCTCTTGAAAAAGATAAACGAGATGTCAGACAGCAGGCGGTCCCGCAAGGCGTGGTTCGGCGCCGTCTGCGTCGTTTTCCTTACGCTGATCATAATCCCGTCCATATTTGTGGTCTTCCGACTGTTCACGGACTGGTCGTCCGTCGACGGCGTGATCGCCGACGGCGCCACGATGGGCGTCATCAAAGGCGCGCTGTTCAACTCTTTCAGCATAGCGTTCATTGTGACCGTCATCGATGTCATCGTAGGCATCCCGATGGCTTGGCTGCTTGTGAGGAAGCACTTCCAAGGGAAACGGTATCTCGACACGCTCATGGACATGCCTCTGGCGTTCCCGACGGCGGTCCTCGGCATATCTGTGGTGATGTTCTGGGGCGCACCCGAAGGGATAGACATCCCCGGGCTCGGTCTGAATCTCTCGCCCTATGCGATGCTGATCCTTCTGCATACGATCTTCACGTATCCTTACATGGTCCGTTCCCTGTCGGCGATCCTGGAACAGATAGAGCCGAACTACGAAACGGCGGCGATGACCCTGTCGGCGTCAAGATTCACCGCCGTGCGAACGATAACGCTTCCGCTGTTCAGGGCGGGGCTCGTTACGGGCTTCATCCTTTGTTTCGCAAGATCTCTTTCAGAGACCGGAGGGACGTACATCGCGCTGAAGATGATGGGCGTGCAGTCCACTTTCTTCACAGGGCCGACCTTCATCAACGACGCCAAGAGCCTGTTGGGCCCCGACTCCGCCATGGGCCCCATGATCCTGATCAGCGTGCTGATGATCGTGCTGGCCATCGCGCTTCTTGTGGCGGCGAGGCTTATGATGGTCCGGCTGAAGATACCGACGTCCCGCGTGTGGCCGCAGTTCGGCCGAAGGCTCAGCCGCGGAACGGTTCCCAAGATCAAGGATGCGCTGTCGATAGCATTCCTGCTGGTGATAGTTCTGATCCCGTCGTTCTACATATTCGCGTTCCTGACGCAGCCGGTGGCGGCCGTGGATTACGGCGCGCTCCTGTCCTCCATCGGCCTGTCGTTCCTGGTGGCGGGGGCGGCGGTGGTGTTTGACATAGTGTTCGGGATACCCATGGCGCTGTACATAGCGAGGAACAGGAGGACCGTCCTCGGCAAGATGCTGGACGAGGCGGTCAACGTGCCTCTGATCATACCCACCACCGCCCTGGGTTTCTCTCTGGCTCTGTTCTGGGGGATGTTCTACAGCGGCGATTCCACCGCCGTGTTCACCGCAATGGTGATACTGGGCCACATATCGTTCACTTACCCCTTGGTGGTGAGGAACATCATAGGCGCGGTGGAAGAGGCTGACGCGTCGTACGAGGAAGTGGCGATGACCCTCGGCGCGAAGCCGTTCCAAGCGTTCTCCAAAGTGTTGGTGCCCATAATCAAATCCTCGATAATCGCGGGAGCGATACTGTCGTTCACAAGATCCCTGGGGGAGACGGGAGCCACCACGTCCATCAGCGGCGCCGTCAAGACCGTCCCCGTCTACATCATGGATCTGGTCAACAAGGACAGCTATGCCGAAGCGGCCATGTGCTCCATAATACTCATAGTCATATGCTTCATTCTGATATTCGCCGTGAGGATGATCATAAACAGAGGTGAGCGCCATGCCTGAGATAACGCTGGACGGCCTGGTGAAAGAATACGGGGGCGTCAAGGCCACCGACGGGCTGTCCCTGACGGTCAGGGACGGCGAGTACCTGTGCATACTGGGTCCAACAGGATCCGGGAAGACAACCTGCCTCAGGATGATCTGCGGGCTGACCGCGCCGGACAGCGGGAAGGTGCTGTTCGACGGACGCGACGTGACGAACGAGCCCGTCAGCAGGCGCAAGGCCGCGATGCTGTCTCAGGTGTATTCTCTGTTCCCGTCTAATACGGTGTACGAGAACGTGATGTTCTCCCCGAAGATACAGGAGTGGCCGGAAGACGATGCCAGGCAGATCGTGAAGAGCATGATCAAGATGGTCCACATGGAGAGCAAGGCCCACTCCTACCCGAGAGAGCTGAGCGGCGGCCAGCAGCAGCGCACGGCGCTGGCGCGTGCGTTGGCGTCGGACTCCGACGTGCTTTTGCTGGACGAACCGCTGAGGGCGCTGGACGCCCGCCTGAGGCTGGAACTCAGGAAGGAGCTGAGGTCGATGGTGAAGGAGATGAGGCTGACGTCCGTGCACGTCACCCACGACCAGGACGAGGCCCTGGAGATGGCAGACCGCATCGCAGTCATAAGAAAGGGCAGGATAATCCAGGTGGGCACCCCTACTGAAGTGTTCCGGGATCCTCTGACCCCATTCGTGGCCAACTTCGTCGGACGCTCCAACATCTTCGTCGGAGTGATGGGACGATCCTTTGACGGGTATTCCGAAGTGATGATGCCGCTCGGAGACGGCAGGGCCGTGCTGAAGGTCCGCAGGTCGGAGATGCAGGAAGGAAGCGCGGTCGTCGTCGCAGTCAAGATCGGCTCTACGAAATTGGAGAAGATCCGGCCGGATGCGGCCGGCGGAACCGACCCGCCCGGCTATTTCCGCGGCAAGGTGGAAAGGATCCTGTACGAGGGAGCGACGATAACCGTGGAGGTCGGGACCCCGGCAGGGATCGTGTCCGCGAAGCTTCCCAACCGCAAGTTCGAGGATCACGCCGCAGACGACTCCGTATTGATATGGTGGCCGCCCGAGACCGCGTCGGTGTTCCCGATGCCCCCGGAAGGATTGGAAGACGAACTGAGGTTGGACTGATGAAGATACGCATGGAGAACGTCTCAATGAAATTCGGCGACTTCTATGCCGCGAAGGATATCAACATATCCATCTCCAAAGGGGAGTACCTTACGATCCTCGGACCTTCGGGATGCGGGAAGACGACGCTGATAAAGATGATCTCCGGAATACTCCGCCCCACGGAGGGGTGCATATTCGTGGATGGGGAGGACGTCACGGACACGCATCTGGAGGACCGCGACACAGGATATGTGTTCCAGAACATAGCTCTGTTCCCGAACATGACCGTCTCCGACAATGTGGGATACAGCCCCAGGGTCAGAGACATGACGAAAGACGAGACCGCGTCCGTGTCCGAAGAATATCTGAAACTGGTGAAGATGTTGGATCGGGCGGGCGCGATCCCCAAGGAACTGTCCGGAGGAGAGCAGCAGAAAGTGGCGATAGCCAGAGCACTTGCGTCCGGGTCGAAGCTTCTCATGCTGGACGAGCCTCTGTCGGCCCTCGACGCCCGTGTAAGGGTTGAGCTCAGGTACGATATGCGCAGACTCGTGAAGAAGCTGGGGATAACCGTCCTCCATGTGACGCACGACCAGGAGGAGGCCATGTCGGTGTCCGACAGGATAATTCTGATGAGGGCGGGCAGGATCGTGGAGATCGGGACCCCGCTGGACATGTACAGAAACCCCGGATCCATATTCGCGGCGTACTTCATAGGAGAGACCAATCTGCTGGAGTGCACCGTGTCGGGCAAGACGAAGACGGGAAAGACGGTGGTCCGCCTCAGAGGCGGGCAGATGGTCAGGGCGGCCAAGTCCGTCCTGACGGAGGGCGACGCCGCCGTGATATCGGTGCGCCCCGAAAACGTATACGCCGCGAAAGAGGGGTTGAAGGCGGAAGTGACCGAAGTGGTGTTCATGGGGACATATCGGAGAGTGAGGACGGTGGCGGAGACCAACGACTATCTGGAGTACAACATCTCCTCGGACGACGAGATACCTAAAATAGGAGACAAAGTGCATCTGGTCTTCAACAAAAAGGCCACCATGGTCTTCCCCAGACCGGAAAAAGGATTGAAAGAGGCGATTGAACTTGAATGAAAAAGGAATGTTGGGCTGGTTCGGAAGGAGGAAGGAAGACTCTGTGCGCACAGGGTCCAGGAGCCACGGCTTGGCCGTGATGGACGCGGCGATCGAACTGGATCTGGCGATCCAAGCCATGTCCAAAGGAGACAGGACGGCGGCCATGAAGTGCATAGAAAGGCTCATACTGTGCGAAAGGGAGGCGGACCGCATCGAAGACCGCCTCTGCGCAGAGATAAGCGGAGGGGAGCTCAGCGTGCAGGAGAGGGAGGACCTCATACACTTCGTCCGCAAGATGGACCACATCGCGAACTGGGCCAAAGAGGCGGCGCTGCACATACAGCTGATAAAGGAGACAGACTCGGAGGTGCCGGAGGACATATGGAACCAAATAGGGAAGATGTCGTCCGAGATCATGCCGGCCGTTAAGCATCTGATAAAGGCCGTGGAGTCGCTTGCGTTGGACAGCGCCGAGACGG